>CALQPL010000009.1 GCA_943332445.1 Bifidobacterium breve | reverse complement strand
GACTTGAACGCACCAACGAACCATTCACTGATGAAGAGTTGACCGCTGCTCGGGTCAGTGCTGGTACCTACGCGATCCGGCTAGATGCAGCGTTGCTCTTTTCTGACATTCGCTTCAGTGCAACCACCGAGGAACGCCGTCGGTTGGCCCGCGACATCCATGATGGCGTCGCGCAGGAATTGGCGTCTTTGGGATACGCGATCGACGACTTGGGCGCAACCCACACCGACCCTGCGACAAGCGCTGGCTTGTCCGATCTGCGTCGCGAAGTCACGCGCATCATTTCCGAGCTACGACTTTCCATCTTCGACCTGCGAAGCGATGTTTCGGTGGGCATGAGTTTGAATGTGGCATTGAGCGAGTATGTGCGGTCCCAAGCGATTGGTTCCCACATTCAAGTCCACCTCTCTCTCCAAGAGGCCCCTGAGCGACTGAGTATCGATGTGGAAGCCGAACTCCTCAGGATCGTGCAAGAGGCCCTCGCCAACGCGCGCAAGCACGCTCACGCCGAGAACATCTGGATCTCCAGCCGGATTCAACCACCGCTCTTTGAGATCAAAGTTGAAGACGACGGGCAAGGCCTGGGGCAAGGACGCGATGACTCTTACGGGCTCAAGATCATGAGTGAGCGCGCCGAACGTATTGGTGGAGCCCTTGAAGTGGGCGCCCGCGATACCGGAGGAACTATCGTGCGCGTTTCGCGCGCCTGAACTCGCTCAACCCCCCATCCTCCGGCACACTAGAACGACTACAGGTGCGTGAACGAAGGTTCACCCCAAGGAGGAATTCTTCATGGCTGGCGATACGCCCACTTCCGTGATTTTGATTGACGACCACGAGCTCATCCGTCAGGGACTGCGCCGAGCCTTTGAACGTGGTGGCGAATTCACCGTGTTGGCCGAGGCAGGATCGTTGGCCGAGGCACGCAAAGAGATCGTGCAAAGTCCGCCTCAAGTCGTCATCGTTGACATTCGGTTACCCGATGGCAGTGGCTTGGATTTGGTCAAGGAGCTGCGCGGCAACAATCCTGCGCTGGGAATTGTGGTTTTGTCCATGTATTCCGGCGATGAATATCTCTTCGGTGCACTCGACAACGGTGCGTCCGCTTTCGTTTCGAAAGATGCGCCTGCCGAGGATGTCATGGCGGCAGCCCGTCACGCCGTCGCGATGCCAGGATCATTTAGCGCTCCGAATCTCGCCGAAGCCATGCAGCGTCGCCTGAGCCCGTCCGGACCCCAACTGTCTCCTCGCGAACGCGAAGTCCTCAATCTCCTGGCCGATGGGCTCGGGGTCGCTGAAATCTCCAAGCAGCTCTACATCAGCCAATCCACGACCAAGACCCACGTGAGCAAGCTGTACGAGAAATTGGGCGCCGCGAACCGCGCCCAGGCATTAATGACCGCCCTAAACATGGGTTTGATCACCTCTGAAGGCCGCGGCTGAGGTACCCTGAGTTCATGAAATTTACTAATGATGAGGGTGCATCCGCTGTTGAGTACGGCCTGCTGATTGCAGCTATCGCTGCGGTCATCGTGGGTATCGTCTTCGGCCTGGGAACGCTAGTCAAGGACAGCTTCGGCAAGACCTCGTCCTGCCTCAGCGCAGGTACTGGCGTCGGCTGCTAATTCACCCCGCCTTATGGGCTGATCCGGGAGTTTTAGGCGCAATATCAACCGTTCGGTTGATGGCATTCGTCCGATCTAGGGATCAAAAAGCCCTATTTTGTTCGTAATCTACTGGTTAAGACAACTGCTCAAGAGCGGACTTCCCCTGCTTTTTAGCACCAGACATGACGAAGGGCTCGACCATGATGAACCGAATCCGCAACACCATGACTCGTTCCGACGAGGGTGCTTCGGCTGTTGAGTACGGCCTGCTCATTGCTGCTATTGCGGCAGTCATCGTGGGTATCGTCTTCGGCTTGGGAACTCTGGTGAAGAACAGCTTCTCCAAGACTTCCTCCTGCATCAGCGCCGGCACCGGCGTCGGCTGCTAACTATGCGTGACACCGTCGCGCGGATTTCCGCCACTTTCACTACTGGTCGACATCTGCGCGACGGTTCCAGCACTGCTACTGGCGACGCTGGAGCCTCCTCTGTTGAATATGGCCTGCTGGTCGCCGCTATTGCGGCCGTCATCGTCGCCATCATCTTTGCGCTCGGGGTTGGCGTAAAGAACACCTTTAACAAGACGTCCTCTTGTGTCAGTGCGGGCGCAAGCTCCACCTGCTAATTCCCCGCATTCTTCGCTCTCCCACTGGACAGTAGGTTTACACCGTGTCTAGCGACGACCAGGCGACATCTCAGCGAGCACCCCTACAACTAGCGCATTTAGCGCTCATCGCGGTGGGCATTGCCACCTTTGCCCTCACCATCGGGCCCATCACCGATATCGACACCTACTGGCATGTCCTTATCGGCCAGGAAATCCTCGATACCCAAACCGTTGCGAACCTAGGTAACTCCTGGTCCACCTTTGACGCCTCGTGGCAAACCACGCAATGGCTCTTTGAAGTCGTCATGGCTGGTGTGCACGCTGCTGCAGGGTGGGCGGGAATCATCTGGCTGCGCACCGCACTCGTAGTGGTATTCCTGACGGCCTACGCGCTGATGTTGCTCAAGCGGGCAACGCCAGCGGCGGTTCTCATCGTTTTTACTCTCAGCTTGATTCCCGTTTCCTATCTTTTTCAAGAACGCCCACTACTGGCTTCGCTGATTGCTTTGATTTGGCTCAGCGCCGTTGCCTTTGATCTGCTCGTTGCTGGTCACGCACCTCGGTGGTTTGTCGTCGTCCCGATCGTCATCGTATGGGCCAACCTGCATGGAATGTGGGTGCTAGCCCCAGCACTATTTGCGATTATCGCTATCGGTTGTGTCCTGGACCGATCACAGGACAAGCGATCGCTGGCATTCACGGCAGCCAAACTTTCGGCATTGTCATTAATTGCCGGATGCATCACTCCCCTCGGTCTGACCAGCTTGGTGATCCCCTTTCAATTCAAGGCCGCCACCGCCAACATTGCCGAATGGCAGCCGGCCACAGTGTGGTCAACCATCACCATGGGCTTCCTCGCCATCATCGCCCTCACGGTGGGCACGTGGATCCGTCGACGCGAGCCGGTGCCCTGGTCTCAACTGCTGTTCGTGCTTGCTCTGTTTGTCTTTGGCGCATCGGCCTTTCGCAATGTTCTGCCGGCGACGATCCTGCTGGCACCCTTGGCCGCCGCCACTCTCAGCACGCTTGACCCCCTGCGCTCTCGGCCAGTGTCACCCTCGGAGAAGAAGTCCCTAGCGATTGTGGCCATCGGCCTGATCAGCGTGACCCTCATGGGTGGGCTGTGGCTCACCGCACAGGTCGATCCCTTGGCCAAAGCAAAGCCACTCACCATCGCAACGAAACTATCGAGCATTGCCGGCCCGAAACGCGTCTTGAATACTTACAACTCCTCCGGGGTGCTCGCCGCTTTCGGTGGCAAGGGCATCAAGTTAGCCATCGATGGTCGAGCAGATCGCGACGGTGGCCCGTACATTGATCGCTACATCAAGGCCGAAAGACTTGAAGGTGACTGGCAGGGATTGCTCACACAAGTCCAGCCCAACTTCGCCGTCCTAGGCAAGGACACCGCACTTACGTACGAACTCACCAATCATCAGCAATGGAAACTTCTGCTGACCGATCAAGATTACGTATTGCTCCAAGCGCCGGCAGCGAAAACTAGTCAGCCAAAATAGCTGCGAGCTTGTCCAACTGCGTGCTCCACGTCCACTTTTCTTGCACCCAAGCCCGGCCTTCTTGTCCCATCTGGCCTGCCTTTGCGTGATCAGTGAGCAGTTCTATCACATTCGCAGTGAGGCCAGCCGCATCATTTCCGTCAACGCTGTGGCCGGTCACACCTTCAAGAACAGCATCGGGAGCTCCCCCACTGCGCCCGCCTATCACTGGCAAACCCGTGGCGCTGGCTTCCAAATACACAATGCCCAACCCCTCAACATCCAAACCACGCAAGCGCGTACGACAGGGCATCGCGAACACATCGCCGGCCGCATAGTGAGCTGGTAACTGATCCCAGGGAACCGAACCAGTGATAATCACCGACGTCGTGAGGCCGAGTTCGGACACCTTATTCAGGAGTTTTTGCTTGTGTGGTCCGCCACCGACAATCAACAAGGCCGCAGTGGGGACTTTCGCGAGCACCGAGGGCATGGCTTCGATCAGCACATCTTGACCCTTGCGGGGCATGAGACGCGAAACGCACACGATCACCGGGCGCTGCCCTAGGTCGTAACGCTCGCGCACTGCGGATCCATCAATATCGGGTGAAAACATGTCTGGGTCAACACCAGGTGTCAATTGGACTAAGCGCGTGGCACGTTGTGGACCAATCGCGTCGGCAATGGCAGATCGCGTGTACTCGCCGAGGTACGTCATCGCATCGAGGCGGGTACCTAATGACTTAATGACCTGTCGAGCAATGGGCCAACGCGTCCACCCTGCTTCGTGCCCATGTGTGATCCCGATACAGCGCACCGCCCCGGCTTTACGCAACGCAGGAGCCATCATGCCCAATGGAGCACTAGCGCCAAATAGCACGCGGTCACAGTTGTACTGCTTCATCAACTCCGTGGCCAATCGCTTGGCCCGCGGACCAGGGAGCAGCACTTTGGATTTCACCCGCACGACGGGGAAATCCTGTGCTTGATCAAATTCCTGGGAACCGCGCCAAGCCGACGTCATCACCACCACCGAATCTGACGGCAATCGCGATACCAAGCCATGGACAAAGGATTGAATTCCGCCAGGACGAGGCGGAAAGTCATTGGTGATGACGAGTGTGCGCCCCATCAGGCAGCATCCTTAATGGAGGCTCGCCACAACGAGGTCAGTTCGGCCTCGGAAATTCCTAACTCTTGGCGCAAGGCCACATCAACGGCAGTCTTCTTGTTGGATTGCGCAAGAGCCGTCCGATAAACCCTGATCAAAGCAGCCTCACCATAGTTTTGGACAATGAGTCGCGCTGCCCACCACGATCCTTCATAGGCTTGCGACAGTCGTGGATTGGTGGGGACAAAATCTGCCGTCTTGGCGAACTTCGAGGGCACGCGACCATTTCTGGCATCAGCCAAAAGGGAAGAAGCGATGATTTGTTGCTTCACTCCTGAATCTCGGTAGCCGAAGTATTCGGCCACCCCTTCTTCTAGCCACAGTGGGAATTCATTCGGCACAGCAGCACCTGTTGCCACGTGCAAGATTTCGTGTCGCAAAACGATGGTACGGCCCAGGGCATTGATTTTGGCAAAGCCGGCTGGGTTCACCCACACCACGTTAGCGGGCGCGTCCCCTGATCCACCGTTGCGCTCAGCGGTGGCAATGGCTGCTAACGCCGAATAGTTCGAGCCGTCCTTTCGCAATAAGGTTCCCAATTGCTTTTGACTGCGTGGAACAACGACGAGCACCCGCTTGTCCCAGTCGGTCCCCCAAAATGTGGTCACATCCCGCACCGCTTGACCAGCCTGCTCCTTCAGCGATGATGATGGTTTGGCGTTCCCCAGGACAAGCATGAGTACATCATTTGACCGGACGAGCGAAATGACATCAACATCCCACGGCTGGCGGAACCGCCCCGTGTCAGTGTCCGCAACAACTTTCCACGTGTCACCGTCAGGGACAAAACTCATCGTGCGCAAAACCACGACCGGGGGCGAAGCGAATCCCTCCAGCCGATATCGCACTCCGACCTGATACGTCACCGTGTTGGGACCAAACTTCTCGCGGCTGCGCTGCGCTGCGGAATCTGATGCTCCAAGCTTGTTGAGCAAGGTGTAGTCCCATTGCTTAAAGGGCACCGTGATCAGATTGGTCACCAAGCGCAATTGCGCGGTGGTGAAAGCCACATCGCGTTGACCGACCGTGTCCATAAAGGTCTGAGACTGATTTCCCACGACTGCGGCGCTGCGATCGGCAAGAACTGCTGAAATGGCCTGCCGCTCTACACCCTCTGCATCCGTTGGTGGTTGGGCAACGGTGGCAACGGGACTCGTGGGGACAACAAAAGTCTGCCCTTGCACAGCAACAGGGGGTGGGTCAGATTGCAGCAGGAGCGAAGGTGCCGTAGCCACCAGCAAGATCACGATGACGGCAGCAACGCCAAAGCTGGTTCGAATACGTCGATGTGTCCGGGTTGGCTCCTGAGGATCCACCGGCGACATGCTTTCCATCGTAGATGCGCACCCGCACTAAAGACAGAGCAAACGTCAGGCCAGTGGTCCTACGTGATTAAACGCGACCTGCGCCAGACCAGCGACCGGACCAATAACCGTTGATTGAATCAACCACGACACCGTCGCCGGGGTTAGCAGCATGGACCATGAGCCCGCCACCGATGTACATGCCAACATGCGAAATGGGGCTGTAAAAGAAGATCAGGTCACCAGGACGAAGTTCGGAACGACTGACGCGACTCGTGCTGCCATATTGGGCACCTGACTGGTGTGGCAAAGAGACACCAGCTGCACGCCAAGCGGCCAGCATTAATCCAGAGCAGTCGAAGGAACTTGGTCCGTCAGCGCCCCACACATAATTGTCACCGACTTGAGCCTTGGCGTAGGCCACAGCAATGGCTGCGCGGCCTGATCCTGCGCTCCCGCCACTAAATCCACCACCGGAAGATCCACCCGAGCGGATGGCTGCGCGGCTTGCTCGAGCAATAGAAGCCCGTCGAGCAGCTTGCGCCGCCGCGTAGCGGGCACGATCCTCCGCTGTTAGGCGGGCGAGCAATGCGCGAGCCTTGGCGGCCCGAGAACTGACCGCATCTGCAGCCGCGGCGGCACTGGCCTTAGCCGACTTCAAACTGCCTAATTCTTGCCCTAAAGCCAACTGATCTTGCGCCAACCGTTGGCTGGAGGCTTGCGCGCGACGAAGTGCAGCACCTTGCCCACGGGATACTTGATCAAGGGATGCTGAGCGATTGAGAAACTCAGTGGGGTTATCGGCAAGCAACAGCTCTAACGAGGAATCCAAGCCGCCACTGCGATAAGCAATGGAAGCCAAACTTGAAATGTCGTTTTGAACTCGATTGAGACTGCGCTGTTCGCGAGCAATGCGGGACTGGACCGAAGACAGGCGACGATTCGCGTTGTCCACATTGATTTGTGCCGCAAGAAAATCCTCGTTGGCATTTGAGGCTTCCTCATTGAGAGCAGCGACTTGGCGCGTGACCTCAGCCAGACTCAGTGATGGTTCGGCAGTCGATGAGCCGGCTGGAACCACGGTGAATACCAAAGTGGCAGCGCTCAGACCGACGACAGCACGAAGCGTTGAATGGCTAAAAAATGATCGGGTCGCCACGAAGGCGGCCTCCTCTTCCTCTCGCGCCGACCAGGTGAGCTGACGGGTTCGGGCTGGGAAGTGTGGCCCTACGGTCTGTTCGACCGATTCACCCCAAGTACGTGGGTCCCCGGTTCCCGGACGCTCCGGGATTAGGCGTTGCCCCGTTCGAAAACGAGGTGACTTAAGACTAGGGATCAGCGCCATCAGGCACAAACTGGGGTTCGGCGTGGCGGATACGACCGGTGGATTCCTGTAGCCCCCTCACCACAGGATTCACACCAGCCTCATACGCCTCACCCATCCCATCCACACCGGCTAGGGTCGACAGTAGAAGCCTCAGACGGTGGGCGGGTGAAATCGCAAGGCAGGAACCAGGCCTGCGTCTGCCAAAGCCTCCAAAGCGGCTTGTTCTTGAGGATCGAGCTCAACTCCCTCGGGTGGGGAGCCGAGAAGATAGGTAACGATGCAATCTCCACACGCGACTGGACGGGCGGTGCAGCCATGACAATCCACCCGAAGGTCCGTGTCCGTAACCGGAGTAGCTGGCCAGGACTGAGGATTCAACAATTCAGACATCAGAGCCTTTCCTCTTATCGACGTCATGGTCGCTGGGGAGCGCGACCTGCTGAAATGAAGGTAATTGGGGGGTCTGACAAGGTCCGACCAGGCGTTGTGGTCCGTGGCGTCGTGGTTGTTGCGTTATCTGCTTCCCTGGCGATGGGCTGCCAAGCTCCCTCTGCTGGGACCTCGGCTCAGCCATCCCGCACGAAGCCACTAACTAGCGCGAGCACGGGAACTGCCACATCTAGCGGCAACGCGGTAACTGCGTCAGTAGCAACATCCCCCATTGCCGTAAGCCCCTTGGCTATCACCACGACTCGGCCTTGTGGAGTGGCGTCCGCGGCTCCACGCATCGACCACGTGGTCTGGATCATCATGGAAAACCACGGACGCGGGCAGATCGTCAATAACACCCAAGCGGCCTACTTCAACAGCCTTCGCAAGAAGTGCGGGTATGCCAGCAACGCACACGCGATCACTCATCCCTCACTCCCGAACTACATCGCGATGACCTCAGGCGGAACACAAGGCGTCACCGACGATGCCAATCCCGCTGCTCACCGACTGTCTGCGGCGAACCTGTTTTCCCAACTAGGAAGCGGACGTTGGCGTACGTTGGCCGAAAGCATGCCGAGCGCCTGCTACAGATCAAATTCAGGAACGTACGTCCCGCGCCATAATCCTGCGACCTATTTCACCAACGTGGCATCCCAATGCGCGACACAAAACATTCGGCTCACTGCAACACCGAGTTTTTCCGCACCCTTCACGTTGATCGTGCCCGACCAACGCAGCAATACCCATGACACCTCGATTGCTTACGGTGACCAGTGGTTAGCACGTTTTGTTCCCAAGGTCATTAACAGCGCGCAATATCAAAGTGGACGCACGGTTCTTTTCATCACCTACGACGAGGACGAAAATGCGGGGAACACCAGTAACCCCATCGCGACATTGGTGATCTCTCCACGCACTCCCGCCGGTCGAGTGTCGACCTCCTACTTCACGCACTACTCATTGCTTCGAACGACAGAGGAACTGCTCGGATTGCCACTCCTAGGCAAAGCCCGGGCCGCCTACAGCATGAAGGGCTCTTTCCGACTCGGCTAATGCCGCTCCCCTCTGGGCTGTGCTGCGCCGTGTGGGGCCGCTCTGTGCTGTGTCCCAATGTCAGGGGTTCGCCCTAGCGTCGGGCCCATGCGACACGGTCAAGCCCGACCCACATCACGATCCATGGGTCAACTGTGTCTTGATGACTTGGGTACCCCGTTAGACCAAGTGACATTTGTCGTCGTTGACCTCGAAACCACCGGAACTCACGCCAGCGATGCGATAACGGAGATCGGGGCCGTAAAGGTGCGTGGTGGCGAAATCATTGGCGAATTCGCCACACTGGTTCGGCCATCTCACGAGATCTCCCCCATGATCACCGTCCTGACGGGAATCACCAATGCGATGGTCGCCGACAGCCCTTCAATTGAGGCTGTTCTTCCAGCATTCTTGGAATTTCTTGGGTCCTGCGTTGTGGTGGCACACAACGCACCCTTTGATGTGGGTTTCCTTAAGCGAGCCTGCCTTGCTCACGATTACTCCTGGCCACAGCCGGTAGTAGTTGACACTGTTCGACTGGCCCGATCAGCTCTGTCGAAATCTGATGTTCCTAATGCGAAACTGTCGACGCTTGCCCACTTCTTTCAGGCACCTACCCAGCCCACGCACCGCGCGCTGGACGATGCTCGAGCAACGGTTCACGTATTGCATTGCCTCTTCGAGCGCTTAGGCACATTGCATGTCAATACCCTGGAAGACGTACTGACTTTTTCCACCAAGGTTCCAGAGCCGATTCGTCGCAAAGCCTCTTTAGCGGATGGGCTGCCGGACACTCCTGGTGTTTACCTCTTTAAGGACAACGACGGCACCGTCCACTACATCGGTACCAGCAAGTCAATCCGTCGGCGCGTGCGTAGCTATTTCACGGCGGCCGAAACACGCTCTCGCATCAAGTACATGCTGACGTTGTGCACGCAGGTCGTCGCGATTGAATGCCCCACCGCTCTCGAAGCACGTATTCGTGAACTACGCCTGATTGCTGAGCATCAGCCGGAATTCAATCAACGCTCCAAACGACCCGAACGGGTTTATTGGCTCCGTGCAGGCACTCGCGGATCCCTCATCGCCCATCGAAGCCTCACCGGTGATACCACCAGCCTTGGCCCCTTTGCCTCCCGCCGTACTGCCCAGGATGTTTCTCGATTGGTGTCCTTGGTCACCCGATCCACCAGCGAAATGTCAATATCCGACATCATCAGCAACCCGTCGATCGTGGCAGGGTTTGTTTTTGAACAGCTCCATATCTTGGCCGAACGCCAGCGATACGAACAAGCAGCAACCCTTCGCGACAGTCTGGAATCCTTCTTGCGAGCCGCGACGTGGACCAGTCAAGCCCGGTCCCTGGCTTCTTGCTCGACCATGGTCACGCTGGCGCCTACGCCACATGCCACATCAAGTTGGGATGTCGTGGCCATCAGCAATGGCAGGTTTGGTGGATCACAACGCATCCACCATCGACATGCCCTCGACGCAACAGTAGATGCGCTACTTGCCACCACTCCCTACCGTCACCCGCACGCCGATGAACTTCCGTGTGCATCGGCAGAAGAAACCACTGCTCTGATGTACTGGCTTCAGTCGCCCGGCATTGAACTCGTGCACATCGACAGTGACTGGATGAGCCCGTTGCCACATGCGGCAAGCGTCCTAGCCAACAACCCGCAGTTGCAATTACGCGTGCGCAACAGTGGCAGCAACCCAGCGATCCAAGATCGCAGCCGCCTGACCGCTGTCTAGCGCGGCGTTGACTTTCTGCATGGCAGCCACAAAGAGGTCTTCAAGATCAGAGGCCGCCCCCCCGGAATGAATATCAAGGGCCACCAGCGCCGAGGCGGCATTGGCCACCACCACGTCGCGCACAGGACCCGGTGCCCCAGCAAAGACCTCGCGCGCAATGGCCGCGTTCGCTGCTGGATCGCCACCTCGTAAATCATCGGCGGTGGCTGGAATCAACCCCAGGCGCTGCGGGCTCAACGTGTCCTTGGTGACCCGGCCTTCATGGACCACCCATACCTGCGTTGACGTGGTCGTGGTGATTTCGTCTAGGCCGTCATCGCCACGGAACACCAATGCGGTAGCGCCACGCTGAGCCAGCACGTCAGCAATGAGTTCAGCTCGTCGCGGATCCCCACATCCAATCGCCGAAGCGGCCGGCTGTGCTGGATTACTCAAGGGCCCCAAGATATTGAAGATGGTAGGCACCCCAAGTTCGCGACGCGTCGGGCCGACGAATCGCATAGCCGGGTGGAACACCGGAGCAAAACAAAAGGTGATGCCGACATCGCGACCCACGTCAGCAACAGCATCGGGGGTAAGCGCCAAGTCAACGCCGAGAGCTTCTAGGAGGTCAGCCGACCCACACGATGATGAGGCTGCGCGATTGCCGTGCTTGACGACTCGCGCACCGGTACCGGCAGCAGCGATCGCCGACATCGTGGAAATGTTGACGGAGTTTGACCGGTCTCCTCCGGTACCGACAACATCGACTGCGGGACCGGGAACCTCAATGCGGCGTGCGTGCGACAGCATCGCGTCAACCAAGCCCGTAACTTCAGTAGCGGTTTCGCCCTTAGCCCGCATGCCAATGAGGAATCCAGCCATCTGCACCGGACTCGCGGCATCGGTCATGATCTGATCCATCGCCCAAGAGGTGACTCGAGCATCGAGTTCGTGACCTTGGAGTAGATCGCCAAGAACGTCCGGCCACTCGGGTGCTTCTGGGTTCACTTGTGGCTCGTGCTGTGCCATCACGGACTACTTAACGCGGGGCCGAGGCGCTGGCAGCGGAGCCGGCAACCCGAGCGCGCAACAGGTCCGCAACGGCGTGCGCGACAGCAATTGAATCCAGCGGGTGCTGCACAGTGGCTTCTGCATTGGACCAGCGAGCCAACCAGTCATCCTCGCGACGAGCGGTCAGCAAGAGCACGGGTGGACATTGGTAGATCTCTTCTTTCAAACTGCGGCAAATTCCCATGCCGCCGGCCGGAACCGCTTCACCATCCAAGATGATCACATCAATGCCACCAGCGGCCACAATCGATCGAACGATGGGCTCGGTTGCCACTTCCGTGACTTCAATGGTGGGCAATTCAGGAGCTGGTCGCGAGCCCAAGGCCAAGACCACCTGCTGTCGAACAGAGGCATCATCGCTATAGACGAGAACCTTCATCGGGGCTGCGGTGTG
>CALQPL010000008.1 GCA_943332445.1 Bifidobacterium breve | reverse complement strand
CGAATACACACCAGCACGGTTGATGAAACCAGCTAAGTTCGTTGACGTTGCCACGTCTGGCGCAGTGGTGACCAAGTACTTAGCCACTGCTTCATCGCGCGAAAGGCTGGTGACAATTCGACCGAAGCCCTCCTGCGTGGAAATGGGCTTACTCGGCGAACGCGTCTCTACCCGTTCGGGAACGGCAATCGACAAGTGACCATCAGGGCGCGGACGTTCCAAATGTTGGGCGCGCTCGTTGCACCAACGACCAGCGGCTGTGTCCTCGGGAATGCGGTCCCATTCAGTGGCCATCGTCAGCTGTGTTCGGGCGCGCATTTCATTGACTTGCTCCGTGCTCATCAGCGCAGAGTGGTTGCGTGGGTTACCAGCGCTTGGCAATCCCCAACCCTTAACGGTGTAAGCAAAGATCACCGTTGGGCGATCCGTGGTTGCGTCTGCTTGGCGATAAGCCTCGAGCATCGATGCCAGGTCGTGGCCACCTAAGTCCTTAACTAACGGCGCGAGGTCTTCGTCGCTGACTCCGGCGACTGCGGCCTTGGCTCCCTCTGGCGCACCTTCGAGGAAGCGCTGACGCAATTCCTCGCCCTTGAGGGCGAACAGCGACTGGTACTGCTCATTGGGCATGGCATCGATCCACGCGCGCAGGTCTTCGCCGTTGGCTTCCTTGAACTTGGCCTGCAACTTGCGGCCGTACTTGACCTCAATGACTTGCCAGCCAGCTGCCAAGAACTGGACTTGCCACTGGTGGACCTTGACGCCGGGAACAACTCGGTCCAAGGACTGACGGTTGAAGTCGACAACCCATGTGACGTTGCCCAAACCTTGGGTGGCTTGGTCAGCGATGGCTTCCCAGATGTTTCCTTCGTCCAATTCCGCATCACCCATGAACGCAATAAAGCGAGAGTGGTCGCGCTGACCGAAGTGGTCATCAACGTAGCGACGCGTGAGGGCAGCAAACAAAGGGGCGACGGGACCAAGGCCGACAGAACCAGTTGAGAAATCAACGTTGTCGGGGTCTTTGGTACGTGAGGGGTAGGACTGCAATCCACCCAATTCGCGAAGGCGAGTGAGGTACGAGCGGTCCAATTGACCCAAGAGGTACTGGATGGAGTGGAAGACGGGAGAAGCGTGCGGCTTGATGGCGACGCGGTCAGCAGCATCAAGGTGAGCAAAGTACAGCGCGGTCAGCGCGGTCACGAGCGAGGCCGAAGAGGCTTGGTGCCCTCCGACCTTGACCCCATCACCAGTGTCGCGATCGTGGTTGGCTGAATCGACCATACGGATGGCCAACCACAAGATGCGCTGCTGGATCTCGTCTAAGACGTCGAGGTCAAGGTCGGGATCGAGTGCGGGCTCGTTGATGACGGTTACGTCTTGGATCGATTTCATGCCTTAACCGTACCAACGAAGGGATAGGGCCCTAAAGCCCTAGCCTCACGATCGCTTGATAAACAAGCCTCCGATGAGCTCGAACACACCAAGGACGATCAGCAGGATGGCGGTCCACCAGGTCAGGACGACCAGTGAGGACAGCGGAGCAGCCAAAACGATGATGGCGGCGATGATGCCCAAGATGCCCGAAAAGATGGTCCAACCGCGGCCAGGTACGCCCGGGCTTGCCAATCCAGCGAACAAGCGAGCCAGACCGTTAATCAGCCAGCTCACACCAATGAGGATGGCGAGCAAGGCAATCGCCTTGGCGTCAGTGCCGGATTCGGCGCTGATGATGTTCTTCAAGAAAATGATGCCCAAAATGAGCGAGCAAATTCCGGAGACAAAGAAAGCGGCTCGACTACCGCCATCAAGGTTGGCTGTGAAGCCACCAATGATTTGGGCAAGACCTGCAAGCAGGAGCCACAGACCGAGGAAGAACGTGATGGTAACCAGCACACCCTTGGGGTACGAAAGAAGCAGTACACCAATGATGATGGAGATCAGTCCGTTGCCGATGATAAGTCCCTTGGAACCTGCAACTGCGGTGACTGAGGCGGTGATGGAATCAGAGCCAGTAGTGGCTGTTTCATTACTCATGTACAAAATGTCGCACAACTTACACAGCGAAGACGCTAAGACACGCTAGCGAGAGGCTTGAACGCCCAACTGCAAAGCTTCGGCGACGAGGGCAAAAACTTGCTCGCGTTCAATAAGAAACGCATCGTGTCCAAACGGCGAGGCAATCAAGCGCAATCCCCCGACGGTTGAAGGAATCTGATCCGCAAGTTGCTGCTGCAAATACAACGGATAGAGACGATCGGTATCAATTCCAGCAATGATCACGGGCGTGGTGATGCCCGCGAGTACGTGGTTTACCCCGCCTCGGCCACGACCTAGGTCCCACGTGGTCATCACGTCGGTTAACGACACGTACGTTCCGGCATCAAAACGGCGAGCCAACTTGTCGGCCTGGTGGTCAAGGTAAGACTGCACCGCATAACGGCCCTGCCCCAGCGCATCTTCGTTCTCCTGAGGCTCATTAGAAAAGCGCAACGCAAGTTCTGATTCGCTGCGGTACGTCAGGTGGGCAATCCGGCGTGCAACACCCATTCCTGAAACGGGACCGCGCGCTTGGTCGTAGTAATCGCCACCATTCCACGCAGGGTCAGAGGTGATGGCGTGAATTTGCGTGATCTGCGTTCCAATTTGGTCAGCTGTTGCCGCTGCACCAACAGCAACGATGACGGCGCTTCCTACTTCTTCGGGATATTCAACGACCCATTCCAGCGCGCGCATCGCTCCCATGGATCCACCGATGACGGTCGCCCAGTGCTTCACACACAAGTGCTCTGCAAGTCGCTTTTCAATGCGCACCTGATCGTTGACCGTTACTCGAGGAAACCGCGATCCCCACGGCTTGCCATCGGGAGCAATCGATGATGGACCAGTAGTTCCCTGACAACCGCCGAGAACGTTTGATGAGACAACAAACCATTGGTCGGGATTGATGGGGCCATCAACTCCCACGAGACCATCGAGCCAACCGGCAGTCTTGTGGCCCGCACCGGCTGGTCCATTGACATGGGAATCACCCGTGAGGGCGTGCAGTACAAGAACCCCATTGGAGCCATCGGCATCCAACGTGCCCCACGTTTCGAAGGCGACGGTCACCTCTGGCAGGTGTCCGCCGAGTTCAAGATCAATCGGGCCGAGCGCCACAAACTGCCGTTGCCCCACGACGTCTCCCTCCAGCCACGCACCGGTGACTGGAAGGAATTCGTCGTCGCGAGAATGCATTGACCTAGGCGCCCTTAGCTGCCCGGAATCCAGCATCGAGGTCAGCCAAGATGTCTTCAATTCCTTCGATACCCACAGCCAGTCGCACCAAACCTGGCGTGACACCAGCAGATGCGCGCTCTTCATCGCTCAACTGAGAGTGCGTTGTGGAAGCCGGGTGAATCACCAACGAGCGGACATCGCCGATGTTGGCAACGTGGCTGTGCAGTTCCAGTGCATCGACGAACTTCTTGCCAGCTTCGATTCCACCTTTGATTTCGAAAGCCAAGACGGCACCCGTTCCGGCAGGCGCGTATTTGCGACCGCGCTCGTACCAAGCAGACGACGGCAGACCTGCGTAGGCGACCGACTCCACTTCGTCGCGCTGCTCAAGCCATTCAGCCACACGCTGTGCGTTGCTGATGTGGCGCTCCATGCGCAAGGACAGCGTTTCGATGCCCTGTGCGATGAGGAATGCATTGAAAGGAGCAACTGCGGGGCCCAAGTCGCGCAGCAACTGCACGCGGGCCTTGATGATGTAGGCAATGTTGCCGAGGGCTTCTGCATAGACCAAGCCGTGGTAGCTGGGGTCCGGCAAGTTAAAGCCTGGGAAGCGATCAGGGTTGGCCGCCCAGTTGAAGGTTCCACCATCAACGATGACACCGGCCACTGCTGTGCCATGTCCACCCAGGTACTTGGTCGCCGAGTGAACGACGATGTCAGCGCCCCACTTCAAGGGCTGAATCAGGTACGGCGTAGCAATCGTGTTGTCCACGATCAAGGGGATGCCGTGCTCGTGTGCAACACCCGAGATTCCTTCGATGTCGAGCACGTCGTTCTTTGGATTCGAAATCGTTTCGCCAAAGAAGGCCTTCGTGTTCGGACGAATGGCGGCCTTCCACTGCTCCAAGTTGTCAGGGTCATCGACGAAGGTGACTTCGATTCCGAATTTTGGCAACGTGTAGTGGAGCAAGTTGTACGTGCCGCCATACAAGCTGGGGCTGGCCACAATGTGGTCGCCGACCTCCGCCAAGTTCATAATGGCCAACGTTTCGGCAGCTTGACCACTACTGACCAGCAACGCTGCTACTCCGCCTTCAAGGGCGGCAATGCGCTCTTCCACAACCGCCTGGGTGGGGTTCATGATGCGGGTGTAGATGTTGCCGAATTCGGCCAGGCCGAACAGCGCCGCTGCGTGGTCGGTGTCACGGAAAACGTACGAGGTGGTCGAGTAAATCGGCAAAGCACGTGCACCCGTTGTGGGGTCAGCTACTTGGCCGGCGTGAATCTGCTTGGTTTCAAAACTCCAGCTGTCGTTCATGGTCTTGTTTTCTCCTAGATCAGGTAGGGCTTAGGTCGGCGGTGGTGAGGGAATAAAAATGGGAGGCATGCAAAAGGCCGGAAGCAATCTTCCGGCCTGGCTCAATGTGTCACGCTCGTTGACAACATCGATCCATTCCGTCAGGGCAACACATGCAACTCGACATTCGACCGTAATCAACGGTCCGCCGAGAGATGAGGATGAGGGGCTTGGGCACCTGCAAAAAGTAGCACGATGACTTCAGCCAAAAAATCTCGGTCGCGGTTCAATGACGGTATTGCGACTGGTTTGCAACTACGCGTCGCGTGCTGGCTCGGTCGCTGAGACCTGCGTCACTGATGGAGCAATAACGGTGAGTCGACTCGCTGCGACGATAGCCACGATGCACACCGCAGTCATCGTGACAAAGATGGTCAAGAACGTCACCTGTTGCTGGCCCGCAGGCGCTGTACCGATTCCATAGATGACACCGGCTAAAGCAGTGCAGGTTAAGACTCCAGCTCCGTCGCCGAGTTGCAAGGCCGCGGAATTTGCTCCTTGCTCCTCCCCCGATGACATCCCCAACACCCACACATTTACGGCAGGAATGGTGATACCCATTCCGAAACCACCAATCGCCCACGCTAGGCCGGCAATGGCTGCAGGAGCGGGCAATGTCACGGTCAGGGTCATCACGACAATGCCGACGAACACACACAGCGCACCAACAATGATTAATCGATCACGGTGAATCGTCAGGTCAGGACGACCCTGCCACCACGAGCCCACAAACCAGCCCAGCGATGAAGTCGTCAAACTCAATCCCGCCAGTGTGAGACCTAAACCTCGTTGATCAACGAGCATCAGGGGAACAAAAGCTTGAGCACCAAAGAAAGCCCCGGCTAAAAGTCCGCGAGCTCCGATTGCACTAGGCAGCCCGCGAGCCAATCGCAACGAACCACTCGGGAGGAGACGTTGCAGGGCAAATCCGACAACGACTAATCCAATGAGCGCTTCACCCGCACCGACCAGACCAAGGCGGCGACCACCGTCTTGAATCAGGACAGCTCCGGCTGCTAACGACGCGGCCCATCGGGTTCGTCCGCTACGGCTTGATTGCGTTGTCTGCTCACCGGCATCAGCCAAGTCCTTGTCTTGTCCGTGGCCAATGCCTCCTGGTCCCTCTACGGCACTTACCAAGGGCCAGACCAAGAACATCGCAATCACGACAATCGGCACGACTGCGAAAAAGACCACCCGCCACGTCCAAAACTCTGCAATCGCACCCGCGATAAAGGGTCCAACCAGCGAAGGAACGACCCACGCTGCCGCCAGGGCAGAGAAGACCTGCGGTCGAATCTTGGCTTCATACCCACGGGCCACGACGACGTAGACCGCGACGATGGCAGCTCCGCCACCTAAACCCTGCAGTACCCGACCGATGACAAAGATCGGCATGACGTTGGCTGTCGCACACACCAACAAACCGACGGCGAAAACCATCAGGCCACCGATAAGTGGGAGCTTGGGTCCCTTGCGATCGCTGTAATCACCGCCCGCCACGGTGGCAACCAACGTGGCAATCACGACGCCATTGAAAGCCCACGCATAAGCACCCAGCCCATTAACAGCCTTAACCGCTTCCGGCATGGCAGTGGACACCGCGATGGTTTCAAACGCAGCGGCTGTGACCACTCCGGTGATGCCCACTGTTGGTCGCAGCAAGGAACCGGAAAACACTGCCCTCAGGAGTTGTCCTCACCAGATCCGCCAGGAGGAAGACTCTCGAAAATCTCTTTGCACTCCGGGCACACCGGAAACTTTCCAGGATCGCGATTAGGGATCCAGACTTTGCCGCACAGGGCAATCACCGGCGTTCCGGTCACGGCGCTTTCAACGATTTTTTCCTTGGCCACGTAGTGAGCAAAGCGCTCATGATCACCGGCCTCTACTTCGTCAAGGACCGGGTTTTCCAAAACTGCGGTTGAGCCACCATCAGGGCGAGCCAGCGGGTCAGCACTAGGAGGGGCGAAAGGATCAGACGTCGACATGAACCCAGTCTAGAGCGCACAAGTGCACAAGTCCGACCGAGATAACGAACCCATTACTCCGCACGGAAACCGGATTCCCACGGGCGGGTGGCTTGCCTTAGGTTGGGAGCATGGCTTCCCCCGCCCGCTGGCTCAGTGCAACCCTGGCAATGTGTGCTGGGTTGACGTTCATCGCTGGGGCTGGTCAGGCAGCTAACGGCAATGAGCCCCTTCCCGCAAGCCGGCCCACGACGCAGACAGTGCAGGCATCGGCTGTCCTGAAGCCAGCGATCTATCGCGGACCTAAAGCAACCAGCGGCAAGGTCGTCTATCTGACCTTTGACGATGGGCCCTCGCGCTACACACCCGCTGTTCTTAACGTCCTCAAGAGCTACAACGCGAAGGCGACGTTCTTTCTGATTGGTAGTCAGATCCGCACACGCGAGGCCACCACTCGCCGCATCGCGCGCGAAGGTCACTCGGTGCAGGACCACACGTGGCGCCATCCAAATCTCAAGCGCCTCAGTTCTATTGAGATCTCATCACAGTTCACTCGCACCAACCGTGCGATCCGTCGACAAGGTATTCGCCAACCCGTGTGTGAACGTCCCCCTTATGGCGCATTCAACGACCGCGTTCGCCGGGTCAGTCAAACGTTGGGTATGCGCACGGTCATTTGGAGTCTTGATACCAATGACTGGCGACGCCCCGGTGCCAGCTCTATTGCCCGTCGTGTCTTGCGTGGGACGAGCAACGGGTCGATCGTGTTGATGCACGATGGTGGCGGAAACCGAAGCCAAACTGTCACTGCCCTGAAAACCATTTTGCGCACACTCAAGGCTCGCGGTTACCGCTTTGAGACCCTGCCGGCCTGTTCTTGACCACTGTGCGGCTCCACGGCGAGGAGTGTGCTCGCACGCTGTGATTCTCGGCTTGTTTGGGCCGGCGAGGCGTCCCATTTACACGAGACCGTGACACCATTAACCCTTCATCACACAAAGCGAGAGGATCCGACGTGCTGTCCACCTGGCAAGGTCGTTCTTTAGTCAAAGAGCAAGACCACACCAGCGATGAGTTCATTGCCTTGGTGGCGTATGCCGCTGCCCTCAAAGCAGACCGTGCGGCCGGTGTGGAAGAGCAACGCTTAGTCGGTCGCTGTATCGCCTTAATCTTTGAAAAGACCTCGACTCGTACGCGCGCTGCCTTCGAGGTGGCCGCTGCCCATCAAGGCGCCAGCGTGACCTACCTTTCCCCCGATGGCTCGCAAATTGGCCACAAAGAATCCATCGCAGATACCGCCCGAGTGCTCGGACGGATGTATGACGGCATTGAATTTCGCGGCTCGTCACAAGAATCTGTTGAGGAGCTCGCTCGCTATGCCGGGGTCCCGGTCTGGAATGGCTTGACCGACCGTTTCCACCCCACGCAGATGTTGGCGGATGTGCTGACCATGCGCGAACACAGTGGAAAGCCGCTCGACCAGATCGCCCACACCTATATCGGCGATGCGCGCAACAACATGGGTAACTCCACCTTGATCACCGGTGCGCTACTCGGGCTTGATGTTCGCCTGTGTGCACCGGCCTCACTGCAGCCTGAGGAATCCATTGTGGCCACGGCGCAGGTATTGGCCGAAAAATCAGGGGCTCGGATCACGATTACTGACGACCTTGACGAAGGATTGTCGGGTGCAGACTTCGTCTCGACCGATGTCTGGGTGTCGATGGGTGAGCCCAAGGAAGTGTGGGCTCAGCGCATCGCCGACCTCAAGCCCTACCGCGTGGACGCCCACCAACTGGAACGCACCGGTAATTCAGCGGTCAAGCTGATGCACTGTCTTCCGGCCTATCACGACCGCCGCACCGAAATCGGTGAGCACATTCACGCCGCCTTTGGACTGGATGGAGTCGAAGTCAGTCACGAGGTTTTTGAAGCCAATGCGCACGTGATTTTTGATCAGTCCGAGAATCGAATGCACACCATCAAAGCGATGATGGTCGCCACCCTTAATCCCCCCACTCTTTAAGCACGGAAATAACTGAGCCCGCCGAGAATCTCGACGGGCTCAGTAGGGGGAAGGAAACCTTCTAGGACAAGCGCTGCTTCAAGCCATCTAGTTGCGCGAACAGCTCCTTGGGAGTGTGCTCACCAAACTGCTCAAAGTATTCCTGGGTCAAGTCGGCTTCAGCAGTCCATGACGCAGCATCGACCTTGAACAACTCGGTGATCGTTTCGTCGGAGATGTCCAAGCCATCAAGGTTGAGGTCTTCGACCTTGGGCAAGCGACCAATCGGAGTATCGATGGCGTCGACTTCGCCGTCCAAACGACCGATGATCCACGCCAAGACGCGGCTGTTGTCGCCAAAGCCTGGCCAGATGAACTTGCCTTCAGCGTTCTTGCGGAACCAGTTGACCTGGAAGATCTTGGGCAACTTGTCAGCCTGAGTTGACTTGCCGACCTTGAGCCAGTGACCCCAGTAGTCAGCCATGTTGTAGCCACAGAACGGAAGCATGGCGAAGGGGTCGCGGCGCAAGGCACCAACGGTTCCTTCAGCGGCAGCTGTTTGTTCCGAGGAAACAGTGGCGCCGATGAAAACACCGTGCTCCCAGTCAAAGGACTCGTTGACCAAAGGAACGTTCGTGGCACGACGTCCACCGAACAAGATCGCGTCGATCGGAACGCCCGCGGGGTCTTCCCACGAGTCGGCGATGATCGGGCACTGGTCGGCTGGAGCGGTGAAGCGAGCATTGGGGTGAGCGGCTGGATCTTCAGAAGCCGGAGTCCAGTCGTTGCCCTTCCAGTCAATCAAGTGAGCCGGAGCTTCATCAGTCAAGCCCTCCCACCAGATGTCGCCGTCGTCAGTCAAGCCAACGTTGGTGAAGATCACGTTGCCGTGCAATGCGGCGATGGCATTGGCGTTGGTGCTCGCACCCGTTCCCGGAGCTACACCAAAGAAGCCAGCCTCTGGGTTGATCGCATACAAGCGGCCGTCGTCACCAAAGCGCATCCAGCAGATGTCGTCTCCGACCGTCTCGACCTTCCAACCAGGAATGGTGGGCTCGAGCATGGCCAGGTTGGTCTTGCCACAGGCCGACGGGAAAGCCGCAGCAATGTGGTGCGAGCTGCCCTGAGGCGAGGTGAGCTTGAGGATGAGCATGTGCTCGGCCAACCAGCCCTCGTCGCGAGCCATGACCGAAGCGATACGCAACGCGAAGCACTTCTTGCCCAGCAGGGCGTTTCCGCCGTAACCGGAGCCGTAAGACCAAATCTCGCGCGTTTCTGGGAAGTGAACGATGTACTTGGTGTCGCTGCAGGGCCAAGCAACATCAGCTTGGCCTTCAGCCAACGGTGATCCCACCGTGTGCAAGGCAGGAACAAAGTCGCCGTCTTCGCCGATCAAGTCAAGTGCGGCGCGACCCATGCGCGTCATGATGCGCATGTTGACGACAACGTAAGGACTGTCGGTGATTTCGACACCGAGCTGAGAAATGCGCGAGCCAAGCGGTCCCATCGAGAAGGGCACCACGTACATGGTGCGGCCCTTCATGGAGCCGGCAAACAAAGTCTTCAATTCGGTCTTCATCTCGACCGGGTCGCGCCAGTTGTTCGTCGGACCTGCATCGGCTTCATCCAGCGAACAAATGAAGGTGCGGTCTTCAACGCGAGCGACATCCTTGGGGTTGGAGCGAGCCAAGAACGAGTTCGGGCGCTTGGCTTCGTTCAACTTGATGAAGGTGCCCTGTTCGACCAAGAGAGCGGTCAAGCGATCCCACTCTTCTTGCGAACCATCAGACCACTCAATGCGATCTGGTTGGGTCAGTGCTGCGGTTTGCTCAACCCACTCAAGAAGCTTCTTGTTCTTGGTTGGAGCGTTTTCAAAACCTGGAACGGTCATGTAGATCTACTCGCTTTCGCTTGGTTACTACCTTGCGGTAGACCTCTAGCGTGCCTTATGCCCTTTCCGAAAAGCCAACCCGGTAGGCGTGATCTTTGCGACACTGTCCCTACTAGGGTGCAGATTAGGCATAGGACGTATGGCCTAAGTCACACCAGTCACATCCGTTTCACCTCAGAGGGGATCGCGCATGAAACTGCTCATTCTTGGCTGTGGCAATGCTGGGCTCGAAGTAGCCACCCGCGCAAAGGCTCTGGGGTGGGACGTTGTCGCCACCACGACCCGCGAATCGCGTATCGCGGAAATTGAACAGGTCGCCGATAAGGGCTTAGTCGTTCGCGGCGCCGACCTGGAAGCGGTTAAGGCTGCAGCGGCGGACTGTGACGCAATTTTGGTCTCCGTCTCTCCTCCCATCATGCAATCACGCACCATCGAAGAGCGCGAACAGTCCTATCGCGATGTTCTCGTTGAATCGTGCAAGAGTTCTGTTCAAGCGTGCCCTCGAGTGGTGTTCATGTCATCAATTTCGGTTTATGCAGATGGCTTGCAGGGCGATGGCGACCTGATCGACGAAACCACTCCCCGCTCAACATCGGATGAGCCCTCGACGGTCTACTACTCCTTAGCCGAGGATGCGGTCTTGTCCAGCCCAGGTGGCACCGTCCTTCGCTTGGCCGATATCTACGGTCATCCGCGTGACATTGACTTCACCGCTCGCGTAAAGCTGGCCCACGAACACATGGGCGGTTCGGTGTCCTTTGCCGGAGACGGTCGCTTGCACCGCGTGCACGTTGAAGATGTAGCCGACGCCCTGCTTTTTGTTCTCGAACACGATCTGACCGGCGCCTATAACTGCGTTCCTGACTTAGCACCCTCCCCCACGAACAAAGAGGCCTTTGACCGGCTTGCCGATGAATCGGGTCAGCCTCACTTGGAATTCCGGGGCGAGCTCAAGACCCCGATGAAGCAGGTATCCAGCAAGAAACTGCGCGATGCTGGCTTTGTCTTCCAACACCCCGATGACGTGATCTCCTAACTGCAAGGACCGCCATGTTTGCCATTGATCCACAGGACTCCCTTGCCCTCAATGATGCGCAGCTCGACATCATTCAACGGGCCATCGCGCTAGAGCCGATGCCCGTGGACGAACGGATCGCTGATCGAACGTACGAAGCCACCGCAACCAATGAGGCCGGCCGTGTTCGTCTGCGCAACTTCACCGATCCCAAGATCAGTCGTCTCACGGCGTACCGCTTTCATCGCGAAAACATGCTCAATGAGCATCTGTTTCATATTTGGCCAGCAGAAGGTTTTGACTTCCCGGCTCTCACGACAGTTATTTTTGAAATGCCTCAGGTGTTGATCCTGGGTGCTGACCTCTTGCCGATTGCCGATGTCGTCTTTGATCGCACGTACTACGGCCGCTGGATGCTCGGTTACGCCGAGGTGCTCAAGAAACACTGGCCTGCACTGGTTGAGCATCGCGCGGGACCCGAACCTGCACCAGACCCGTACTTCACCAATCAAATTGGTTCGACGATGTCGGTGTTGATGTATTTGAAGCACACAGGGCTTGAGCCTGCCAAGGCGTTCCTGCTTGAGCTCACCGAGCACTGGACGACGTTGCATGCACAGGCCCAGCCACGAACGGACGCCGATGCTGCAGCTGTTGAAGCCAGGCGCGTTCAACTCATGACCAAGGCTTATAAAGCCCTCGACTATCACTCGCCCGCATCCGATGGACTGGCCTCAGTACTGGGCTGGACCGGCGCGAACTTGAT
>CALQPL010000007.1 GCA_943332445.1 Bifidobacterium breve | reverse complement strand
TCGGGCAGGCCAGTGAAGTACTGGGTGTAACCGACAAAGCCCTGCAGCAAAACAATGGCGATTAACACCCAGACTCGACGTTGCGCCACGGCCGAGGCTTGGGTCAAGCGCAGTCCAAGGGCTAGTGCGAAGACCAGGCCAACGAAAAGCAGGACAACATCAGCATGGATCCACGACACCACGCGAGGATCCAGTGGCAATCGATTCACCACGTTGGAATCGCCCGAGTGGGGTCCGCTGCCGGTGACCACGGTGCCCAGAACAACGATCACGAACCCAAGGGCGACTAAGGCGCGAGCCACGATCAAGAGTTCCTTGCGAACGATGATGGTCTTTGGGCCATCAAAGGATTCGTTTCCGCGTTCATAGAGTGCAACGGATACGGCGATCAAACCCGCGGAGACGAGAAAGTGCGCCGCAACGCTGAGGGGATTGAGCCCCGTCAGGACGGTGATCCCGCCGATCACTGCTTGCGCCGCAACGCCTGCAAATAGGAGGAAGGCCAAGCCGATGAGGACCTTGCGTCGAGGACGATGCCTGATCGCCGCAATCAGGGCGGCAAGGATGATCAATGCCAAGGCAAAGGTCAACATGCGATTACCGAACTCGATGTACTTGTGAAAACCCTCGGCCTGGCGCGCAACGGGAATCAGGGAACCGTCGCTGCAGTCAGGCCACGTAGGACATCCCAGCCCTGATGCGGTCAGGCGCACGAGTGCACCCGTGACCACGATGGCGCATTGAGCCACGATGTTGAGTGCAAAGATGCGCCTAGTCCACGTACCGACAGGTCCGGCGGTCACTGCCGTGTCTAGTGCCATGGCTTCATCGTAGGTTGATTCGATGGCAAAGGCTGCCGTGGCATCAGGTGATTAATCCCACCGGAAAAATCGGCTCGCCAGGGTGATGCCCACAGCGGACCACACGACCAACACCAGCCAGGTGCTCAAGGTGGGCAAAGCTCCGTCACGCAAGATCGTTCGCAGTCCATCTGCCAAGGCCGCAGTGGGCAGGAACTCCACTATGCGAGCGACACCACTGGGCCATTGATCCGTGGGGATGATGGTTCCGCCACCAACCAACAGCAGGAGAAATATCAAGTTCGCGCCGGCCAGGGTGGCTTCGGCTCGCAACGTGCCGGCCATCAGCAGAGCCATTCCGGAGAAGGCGCTCATGCCAAGGAGCATTAGCCCCGCGGCTGCCAGCAACGACCCCGTCGGGCGCCAACCTAGTGCGACGGCGACAACGCTAATAAGGATGACCTGTAAGAACGCAATGACCGAAATCGCTAACGTCTTGGCGAGCACTAAGCCAGGGCGGCCAAGGGGTGTGGTGCCCAGGTGGGTGAGGACGCCGTAGCGCCGGTCAAACCCGACAGCAATTGCTTGGGCCGTAAATGCACTGGACACAATGGCGAGCGCGAGAACGCTGGGAGCGACCGTTTGAATGCGCGCGTAGCTCGCCGCTTGGGCGCCAAGGTCGATGATGGTTGTCGTGGACAGTCCAACCACCACCAGCAATGGGATGACGATGGTGAGCAGGGTTTGTTCGCCATTGCGCAGTAGGAGAGTGGTCTCGTATCGGGCTTGTGAGGTGATGCGTCGTACGCGTGATGCAGGTTCGGCGGCCGGGGAGAAGTCAAGGTGAGTGCTCATTGCAGACCACGCCCCGTTAGTTCGAAAAACACATCTTCCAGGCTGTGCTGGTTGGTCTGTAGACCGCTGATGATGACGTCATGACTGCTGCACCAGTCGACTACGAGGCGGTGCACCTCACCAGTGATGGCGCCGGCGATAAAGATGGAATTCAGTCGCTGGGAGACCTGGAATGACGCACCGAGTAAGGACTGGAGGGCAGAGATGTCAACAGTGGAAGGGGTCGAGATCTCGAGTTGGCCTTGACCGTCAGAGAGCAATTCCTGCAATGGCCCTTGAGCTACTAGGGCTCCTTGGTCAGCAATGAGCACATGATCGGCGACCGCCTGCGCTTCCTCCATGTAATGCGTGCTCAGCAGGACCGTCACCCCAGCGGCCTTAAGTTCGGCGAGCAACTCCCAGGTATTGATGCGGGCTTGCGGGTCCAGTCCCGCCGTCGGCTCATCCAAGATGATCAGGTCTGGGCGTCCGACGATGGCGCACGCAAGTGCCACCGTTTGTTTTTGACCACCAGACATGCGTCGATACGACGTGCGGCCAAGGGCGTGTAAACCCAGTCGCTCGCACACGGCGTTGACATCGAGTGGGTTGGCATACAGCGAGGCAATGTGTGCGACGAACTCAACAGCACGGGCCGAGGTGGGGATTCCACCGGACTGCAACATCACACCAATGCGCGCGCGTTGCTCGGCCGCAAGATGCAGTGGGTCGTGACCAAAGATTTCAACGGTTCCTGATGTTGGGCGCCGCAGGCCCTCGCACACTTCAATGGTGGTGGTCTTGCCGGCTCCATTGGGTCCAAGAAAGGCCGTGACGGTTCCGGGCTCTAATGCAAAGCTGATTCCGTTAACGGCTCGCACCTCGGGGTAGTCCACGACGAGGTCGGCCACTCGCAGAAGGGGCGGACTCGTAGGCACAAAAGCAGTCTAGAGCCCCGCACGCTGACGCCTGCTATCATTTACGTCAGGATAGAGTGACTTAATTCGTCGGCGGAGGTGATGGACATGGAATCAGGCGCAGAACGCATTGTGCGCAGCCTGGTTGATGTTGGTCCAGCCACGGCCGCCGTGCTTGCTGAACGGCTTGGTGTGACGCCAGGTGCCGTTCGCCGTCACCTCGATCCCATGCTCGACAAAGGCTTGCTGACCGCGGGAGATCAAGCTCCTTACGGTCCGCGCACGGAGCGCGGTCGCGGACGACCAGCACGGGTCTATGCGGTCACAGACGCTGGTCGTGAATGGCTTCCCAAGGGTTATGAAGCATTGTCCGTTGAACTGTTGCGGTTCTTGCGTGATGAGGTCGGACCCGATGCGGTTGTTTCTTTTGCCACCGCGCGGCTAGGCGATCAGCGTGAACGCTATGCAGCGGCATTGGAAGAGGTCACAGCTCAAGAACGCCCGTACGCACTTGCACAGTTGCTCACTCAAGAAGGATTTGCGGCAACTGTTGACGTCGCAGGTTCACCAATTGAAGGAACGCAGATTTGTCAGCATCACTGTCCCGTGGGGCATGCCGCTGCGGAATTCCCGCAGTTGTGTGACGCGGAGGGCGCCATGTTCTCCGAACTCCTCGGTACGCACGTTCAACGTTTGGCAACGATCGGGCACGGCGATCCCGTGTGCACCACTCACCTCCCAGCAATTCCGGTCCCAACAAGGAGCGCCTCATGACAACTACCGCACACCCGGAACTTGACGGTCTAGGCACGTACGAATACGGCTGGTCCGACAAAGACACGGCTGGCGCTAACGCTCGTCGAGGCATTAACGAAGAAGTCGTTCGGGACATCTCAGCCAAGAAGAGTGAGCCCGAGTGGATGCTGGAGATGCGACTTAAGGGTTTGCGTCTGTTCGGCAAGAAGCCCATGCCGACCTGGGGATCAGACCTGTCCGGTATCGACTTTGACAACATCAAATACTTCGTACGGTCCACCGAAAAGCAAGCCGAGAGCTGGGAAGACCTTCCCGAAGACATTAAGAACACCTACGACCGCTTGGGCATCCCCGAAGCGGAAAAGCAGCGCCTGGTTTCAGGAGTGGCCGCGCAGTACGAGTCTGAAGTGGTGTACCACCAGATTCGCGAAGACCTCGAAGCTCAGGGTGTGCTGTTCCTCGACACCGACACGGCACTGCGTGAGCACGAAGAATTGTTTAGGGAATATTTCGGCACGGTGATCCCGGTGGGGGACAATAAGTTTGCCGCTCTCAATACCTCGGTGTGGTCGGGTGGATCTTTCATCTACGTGCCCAAGGGTGTCCACGTTGACATCCCGTTGCAGGCCTATTTCCGCATCAACACCGAGAACATGGGCCAGTTTGAGCGGACCTTGATCATCGCCGATGAGGATTCCTACATTCACTACGTCGAGGGATGCACGGCGCCGATCTACTCCAGCGACTCCCTGCACTCAGCCGTCGTCGAAATCATCGTGAAGAAGAACGCTCGCGTGCGTTACACCACGATCCAAAACTGGTCGAACAATGTCTACAACCTGGTAACCAAGCGTGCCGTCGCCCATGAGGGCGCCACCATGGAGTGGATTGACGGAAACATCGGTTCCAAGGTGACGATGAAGTACCCAGCGGTGTGGATGATGGGACCGCACGCCAAGGGCGAGGTCTTGTCGGTCGCGTTTGCGGGTGAAGGCCAGCATCAAGACGCAGGATCAAAGATGGTGCACGCAGCACCACACACCTCCAGTTCGATCGTGTCCAAGTCGGTCGCTCGCGGCGGAGGTCGTACCTCCTACCGAGGACTCGTACAGGTTCTTGAAGGCGCCTACGGGTCGAAATCAACCGTGAAGTGCGATGCGTTGCTCGTCGACGACATTTCGCGATCCGACACCTATCCCTATGTGGACGTTCGTGAAGACGATGCATCGATGGGCCACGAAGCCACCGTTTCCAAGGTCGGCGAAGACCAACTCTTCTACCTCATGAGCCGAGGCCTGGGCGAAGACGAAGCCATGGCAGTCATCGTGCGTGGATTTGTTGAGCCCATTGCTCGCGAATTGCCCATGGAATACGCCCTCGAGCTCAATCGCCTTATTGAACTGCAAATGGAAGGGGCCGTCGGGTGACCCAAACCACCCACGATCACGTTGCTTCACTGGTTGGATCTTTTGACCCGGCGGACTTCGTCGTACCCACCGGTCGTGAAGAGCAATGGCGGTTTACGCCACTGCGTCGCACCGGCGGTTTAGTTGACGGCACAGCTGTTTCGGGCGCAGGTATCTCGTTAACTGTTGAAGCACCCGAAGGGGTAACCACCCAACACGTTGACTCATCGGATGCTCAGGCTGTCTTGCTCGGAGCTCCGACGGATCGAGCAGCCGCCCTGGCCATCAATCGAGCCGAATCCACCACTGTCGTCACGATTGCGGCTGATGCCCAACTCGACGAGCCAGTGTGGATTAAGTGTGTAGGCAGCGATGCCACCACGGCAGCCTTTGCACACGTGGTTATTGATGTGAAGCCCTTCGCGCAGGCAACAATTGTGATCGATCGGACGGGTTCGACGCACATCTCTGACGTCGTTGACGTCAAGGTCGGCGATGGGGCTCACGTCACGATCGTTTCACTGCAGGATTGGGCCGCTGACACGGTTCACCTTGGTCATCAGCGCCATTTGGTTGGGCGAGATGCCAGCGTGAAGTCGGTGATCATCACGCTGGGTGGTTCATTGGTGCGCTTAGTTCCGACGGTGGCCTATGACGCTCCTGGCGGATCGGCTGAAATGTTTGGCTTGTTCTTCGCTGGCAATGGCCAGCACCTTGAGCACCGCCTCTTTGTCGATCATGCCGTGCCCAATTGCACGTCACGGGTGACGTACAAGGGTGCTTTGCAAGGGACGGAAGCGCAGCCATCGCACTCGGTGTGGATCGGCGATGTGTTGATTCGGGCAGCTGCGGTGGGAACCGACACGTACGAGATCAATCGCAATCTGGTGTTGACCGATTTCGCCCGTGCTGACTCGGTGCCAAACCTAGAGATCGAAACTGGGGAAGTGGCCGGAGCGGGTCACGCCAGTGCTACCGGTCGTTTTGATGACGAGCAGTTGTTCTATTTGCAAACGCGCGGGATACCCGCCGAGGAAGCACGCCGACTTGTGGTTCGCGGCTTCTTCCACGAGATCTTGCAGCAAATTGGCATTGAACAACTGCAAGCTCGCCTGGTTGCTCGCGTTGAGGCGGAACTAGAAGGGCATGGCGTATGAGTCCCGTAGTGGTCTGCACTCTGGATCAGCTTGACGAGGATTTCCCCTTCGTCGCAGAAGTTGAAGGCGTTGAAGTGGCGATTGTTCGCACTCAAGGCGCGCTATATGCCATTAAGAATGAATGCTCGCATGCTGACGTGGCGCTTTCTGAAGGTGAAGTCGACGACTGTCACCTTGAATGTTGGATGCACGGTTCGCGGTTCAACTTGCGGACAGGTGTTCCTGACTCGTTGCCGGCCACGCAAAACGTTCCGGTGTATGTCGTATCACTGGAGTCCGATGCTCCAAACTCGGCGGTCCTTGTTGATGTGAGCGCCGACGCTTCACTCGTTACACCACCCTCCGTATCCATTGGCTCGAAAGGCTGACATGTCTATTTTGGAAGTTCGCGATTTGCACGTCAGTGTGGATGCCGATGGGGAATCCCGTCAGATCTTGCGTGGCGTTGACTTGACGGTCAAGGCTGGCGAAACCCACGCCATCATGGGACCCAACGGGTCCGGTAAATCCACCTTGGCCTATTCCATCGCAGGTCACCCCAAGTACACGGTTGAGTCTGGCTCGATCACCCTCGATGGCGCGGATGTCTTGGCCATGAGTGTCGACGAGCGCGCACGAGCAGGAATGTTCCTTGCGATGCAATACCCCGTGGAAATTCCCGGTGTTTCGGTGTCCAACTTCCTGCGGACTGCCGCAACGGCAATTCGCGGTGAGGCACCCAAGTTGCGTACCTGGGTCAAGGAAGTGCGTGAGACCATGGAACAACTGGCTATGGACCCCTCATTTGCTGAGCGCAATGTCAATGAAGGATTTTCCGGTGGAGAAAAGAAGCGCCACGAAATCCTGCAGATGGAATTGCTCAAGCCCAAGATTGCACTCTTGGACGAAATCGACTCGGGTCTTGACGTTGATGCCTTGCGTTACGTCTCCGAAGGTGTGAATCGTTTGGCTGCCACGGGGGAGACCGGACTGTTGCTGATCACGCACTACACCCGCATTCTGAAGTACATCCAGCCTGACTTCGTTCACGTGTTCGTGGACGGGGTTATTGCCGCTAGTGGTGGTAAGGACTTGGCTGACGAATTGGAAGCCTCTGGCTACGAGAAGTATCAGAAATCCGGCAGCTCGGCGTGACCTCTCGCACCCCCTCGTCTGTCACGGCTCTTGATGTAACCCGCATCAAGGCTGACTTTCCGCTCCTGCAGCGCACCATTCGTGACGGTAAACGCTTGGTGTACTTGGACAGCGGTGCAACATCCCAAAAGCCTGCGTCTGTGTTGGATGCCGAGCGCCGGTTTTACGAGATGCACAATGCTGCTGTCCATCGTGGCGCCCACCAATTGGGCGAAGAAGCAACGGACGCGTATGAAGGCGCGAGGGAAACGATCGCTCGTTTCATCGGCGCTCAAGCAGGCGACATCGTCTTTACCAAGAACGCAACTGAAGCGATCAATCTTGTGGCCTATTCGCTGGGCAACGCTTCGTTTAGCGACACCGCGGTAGGTCAGTCTCTGAGTTTGCAGCCTGGTGATCGCATCGTCGTGACCGAGATGGAACACCATGCCAATCTGATTCCCTGGCAAGAACTGTGTCGGCGAACCGGTGCCGAGTTGGCGTGGTTGGGCGTCGATGATGAAGGTCGCCTTGACCTGTCGACGTTGGACCAAATCATTAATGACCGGACCAAGGTCGTGGCCTTTACTCATCAGAGCAATGTGCTGGGGACGATCAACCCGGTGTCCGAGATTGTGGCGCGGGCGAGAGCTGTCAAAGCGCTGGTTGTTCTGGATGCCTGCCAGTCCGCCCCACACATGCCCCTGGATGTGGTCGAACTCGGCGTCGATTTTGTTGCCTTTTCTGGGCACAAGATGCTCGGCCCGACGGGCATTGGCGTCCTGTGGGGTCGCACCGAAGTGTTGGCGGCGATGCCCCCCTTCCTTACCGGCGGTTCGATGATTGAAACCGTGTACATGGATCACGCAACATACGCAGATCCGCCCCAGCGTTTTGAAGCTGGAACCCCTGTTGCGGCTCAAGCAGTTGGGCTCGCTGCGGCTTGCGATTACCTCACGGCTGTGGGAATGGACAAAGTTTTTGACCACGAGCACGCGCTCACGAGCTACGCGCTCGAGGGCCTAGCCAGCATTTCGGGTCTTCGCGTTATTGGACCCAACAATGCTGTACATCGCGGTGGGGCAGTGTCCTTCTTGGTCGATGACATCCATGCACACGATGTTGGTCAGGTGCTCGATGACCGCGGGGTAGAGGTGCGTGTTGGTCACCACTGCGCTTGGCCGTTGATGCGCAGGTTCGGAATTGCAGCCACGACGCGTGCGAGCTTTTATCTCTACAATGATTTTTCTGATGTTGACGCACTGGTCGAATCCCTTGATGCGGCCAAATCCTTCTTTGGGGTGAAGTGATGGAACTTCAGTCGATGTATCAGGAAATCATCTTGGACCACTATCGCCATCCAGTCGGTCGCTTGATCCTCGAACCTTTTGACGCTGAGGTTCACCATGTCAATCCCACGTGCGGTGATGAGATCACGTTGAGAGTCAAGATCGACGACGGTGTGGTGACGGCCATCGGGCACCAAGGGCAGGGGTGTTCCATTAGTCAGGCTTCAACGTCGGTGATGACGGAATTGTTGGAAGGTCGCACGGTTCAGCAGGCCCTTGAAGTGGAGGCGGGCTTTCTGGCCCTCATGCAAAGCAGGGGCGAAGGTCAGCCGGATGAAGATTTGTTAGAGGATGCCGTGGCCTTCTCTGGAGTGTCGAAGTACCCAGCTCGGGTGAAATGCGCCCTGTTGGGGTGGATGGCGTTTAAGGATGCGGCACTGCAAGCTGTCGCCCAATCAGTAAAGGATCAGTCATGACCTATCGGGCAGAAGTCGACGATGTCACCGAAGCCATGCGCGACGTGATTGACCCAGAGTTGGGCATTAACGTCGTGGACCTGGGTTTGGTCTATGGCATCACGGTGGATGAAGCCAACACCGCTATTGTGGACATGACGCTCACCTCGGCGGCTTGCCCGTTGACTGACGTGATTGAAGATCAAACCAATTCAGCTTTGGACGGATTGACGAACGGCGTTCGAATCAACTGGGTGTGGATGCCTCCATGGGGTCCAGACAAGATCACCGACGATGGTCGCGAGCAGTTGCGAGCCCTGGGGTTCAACGTCTAGATCGTTGTTCCCGCTCTATTAGTCATCGAGGAGTTCCGTGCTCAGCGCATCAGGCATTGAGTTGCGTGCGGGCGCCCGAATCTTGATTTCTGATGTGGATTTGCGCATCGCACCCGGTGACAAAGTCGGACTGGTCGGTCGCAATGGTGCTGGCAAGACCACCTTGACCAAGGTCTTGGCTGGACAGGCGTTGCCGGCGGCTGGATCGGTGACCTCAAGCGGTGAGGTTGGCTACCTCCCGCAGGACCCGCGAACCGGTGACCTAGATGTCACGGCACGTGATCGCATCCTTGGAGCCCGTGGTCTAGACACCGCTATTACCGCCTTACGTAATGCCGAAGCAGCGATGGCTAGTGATGAAGCGGCTGTGCGCGATAAGGCGCTTGCTCGCTACTCACGCCTTGAAACTGAATTCTTGGCCGAAGGTGGTTACTCAGCCCAATCAGAGGCAGATGCCCTAGCTAGTGGTCTGGGTCTGGTCGATCGAGTGTTGTCACAACCGTTGTCGACGCTCAGTGGTGGCCAGCGACGTCGCGTTGAACTAGCCCGCATTTTGTTTTCACAGGCCACGACGCTGTTGCTCGACGAACCCACCAACCACCTTGACGCTGATTCCATCGTGTGGCTTCGCGAATTCTTGCGGTCCTATAAGGGTGGAGTCTTAGTCATCAGTCACGATGTTCCGCTGTTGGAAGACACCGTCAATCGTGTTTTCCACCTCGACGCCAACCGGGCCGAGCTTGATGTGTACAACACGGGCTGGCGGGCCTACCAACTCCAACGGGAAACCGATGAGCGCCGCCGTAAGCGGGAGCGTGCTAATGCGGTCAAGCAGGCGGACCAACTCAAGGACCAGGCTGACCGCATGCGCGCCAAGGCCTCTAAGGCCAAAGCTGCCCAGTCCATGGCGAAGCGAGCAGAGCGTTTGCTGGCAGGCCTGGAGGACGAGCGTCAAAGCGACAAGGTAGCCAAACTGCGCTTCCCCAAGCCTGCAGCGTGCGGCAAGACTCCGCTGATGGCTCAAGGGCTCTCAAAGTCCTATGGATCTCAAGAGATCTTTACGGACGTAGACCTGGCGATTGACCGCGGAAGCCGTGTAGTGATCCTCGGACTCAACGGTGCCGGGAAGACCACGTTGTTGAAGATCTTGTCAGGAACAGAAGCTGCTGACACAGGCGAAATCGAGCCAGGTCACGGGTTGCGGTTGGGGTATTACGCCCAGGAGCATGAAACCCTCGATGCTGATCGAACGGTGTTAGAAAACATGCGCACGGCTGCGCCCGATTTGGATGATGCTGGAGTGCGCAGTGTTTTGGGCTCGTTTCTCTTTAGTGGCGACGATGTGAGTAAGCCCGTAGGAGTTCTCTCTGGTGGCGAAAAGACACGACTGGCTTTAGCGACCCTGGTGGTGTCGGCTGCCAACGTCTTGCTCTTGGACGAACCGACGAACAACCTCGACCCGGCTAGCCGTGAGGAAGTTTTGGGTGCCTTACGGTCCTATGAAGGTGCCGTCGTCATGGTCACGCACGACGAGGGTGCTGTCTTGGCGTTGGACCCCGAGCGCGTCCTACTGCTTCCCGATGGCGCCGAGGACCTGTGGAATGAGGACTACGTTGACCTTGTTTCGTTGGCGTAGTGGCTCAATGGATAGACAAGCGCCACAATGGAACCTATGAAAAGTCCGGTGGTCGTGATCCCTTCACAAGAATTGGAACAGGCTCGGCTCGATCCAACGCTTAACGCGGCAACCGTGGTCGTGGTCACGGTTGCACCTTCCGGCCGCACCCTGACTGACGCTGATGTGGATTGGTTGCGCAGCCCCGCTCGCATCAGTCTTGCCTGGCTTGGTTCGACGGCAGATACGGATGCTGTGGCCGTTGCGTTGGCGTGTGACCTCGTGATTGCTGAAACGAATGCTGTGTTGAATTTCGCCCCAGTCAACGAAGAGCAACTCCCGGTCCTTGGCTCGATAGATGCTTTGGTTGAGCGCGTGGGGTCTTCTCGAGCGCTGGCCCTGATCATGGGTGGACCCACTTCGGCAGACCAAGCGCACCAGTGGGGGATTGTTGATCGATTGGGCAGTCTTGAGTCAGCGATGGGATGGGCGGAACAGATTTCGCAGCATTCGCCGCAATGGCTAGCCGAGGTCAAGGCATTGCTGGGACAGGCACGTCAGAGCGGGGATCAAGCGTTGGTTCGGCGCAGGGAACGCGAGTCGTTAGGTCGTCTGGCATCCGATGGTGCAGAAGCTGGCGAGGGAATAGATGAGTAGGACCCGCGGTTGTCATAACTTGGAGGATGGGTAAATGTCGATGCATGGTGGGTCCGCTTGGCGCACGCTTCACACAATGTCTAATAGCCCCAACGCAAAGCCCAATAAGTTGCCGCCGGGAACTACGCAGAGAGTCCTGCGATATGCGCAGCCCTTCCGCACCTTGATCATCGGTTTTTTGATCCTGGTTTCAATTTCCTCAGTTCTGGCAGTGGTGTCACCCCTGCTGTGGGGGCGGATCGTAGACAACGGCATTGTCAAACAAGACAAGTCAGTGGTGATCACCCTGTCCTTGATCGTGGGCGGCATTGCAATCATCAACGCCTTGATCGGGCTCGCGCTGCGCTGGTTCTCCTCTCGCATTGGCGAGGGATTGATCTACCGCTTGCGTACTGAGGTTTTCGCGCACGTGTTGCGCATGCCTGTTGCCTTCTTTACTCGCACCCAAACCGGTGCGTTGATCTCGCGCCTGAACACCGACGTGATCGGCGCGCAGCAAGCATTCACTAGCACTCTGTCAGGGGTGTTTTCCAACGTTATCCAGCTGGTTCTGGTCGCGATTGCGATGTTGGCGATTAGTTGGCCCATCACGTTGGCAGCTCTGGTGATGTTGCCGCTGTTCCTTTACCCCGCCCGTCGCGTGGGAAAGCAACTCCAAGGCTTGACTCGAGAAGCTATGAACTTGAACGCCTCAATGAGCTCGGTGATGACTGAACGCTTCAACGTTTCCGGCGCTCTCTTGGTCAAGCTTTTTGGACGCCTCGATGAAGAAGGCAATCAGTTCTCGCTCAAAGCGGGGCGAGTGCGTGACATTGGCGTAAAGATCGCGATGGCTAACCGGATCTTTTTCACTGCGTTGACTTTGGTAGCGGCGTTGGCTACGGCTTTGATCTATGGCGTCGGTGGTGTTTTGGTCATCAATCAGACGCTGTCTTTGGGGCACCTGGTCGCCCTGACGGCGTTGTTGTCGCAACTGTATGGACCATTGACCTCGCTGGCCAATGTGCGCGTCGACGTGATGACAGCTCTGGTCAGTTTTGATCGGGTGTTTGAAGTCCTTGATCTCGAGCCCATGATTGACGAAAAATCCGGAGCGCAAGATCTTGAGGTCACGGGAGCCTCGGTGGAATTTGAGCATGTCTCCTTCCACTACCCATCTGCGGCGGAAGTTTCCTTGGCTTCTCTTGAGTCCATCGCGATACCCACGGTGAGCGCACATCAAGACGTGCTCAATGACGTGTCGTTCACGATCCCAGCGGGCACCATGGCCGCGTTGGTTGGCCCTTCAGGTGCCGGCAAAACCACTATCACCTCACTGGTTCCTCGGTTGTACGACACCACATCAGGTGTTGTGCGAGTTGCTGGCCAAGACGTGCGCGACGTCACGCTGTCATCGCTGCGGGACCGCATTGGTGTGGTGACCCAGGACGCGCACATGTTCCACGACTCCATCAAGGCCAACCTGCTCTACGCCAAGCCCGATGCATCCGACGGCGAGCTTGAGGCCGCTTTGCACGCAGCACAAATCTGGGACTTGATCGACGCGTTGCCTGAAGGCTGGGACACCGTGGTGGGGGATCGCGGATACCGCTTGTCCGGTGGCGAAAAGCAACGCCTAGCCATTGCCAGGCTCTTGTTAAAGGCTCCAGAAGTTGTGGTGCTTGATGAG
>CALQPL010000006.1 GCA_943332445.1 Bifidobacterium breve | reverse complement strand
TCCGTTATCGGATTTTTGCCCCCGGCAGGATTCGAACCTGCGGCACACGGTTTAGGAAACCGTTGCTCTATCCCCTGAGCTACGGGGGCCATCTGGCCTTGGACTACCTGCGCTGCAGCCTTCGCTTGACCTTGCCGGCTACCCGTCGCGCGCGCTTGAGGATGGCCTTGGGTGTCAGCCTAGGTCCTACCTGAATGTCACCCTCGGTCACGTTCCAGTACGGGCTCTTCTTGATGCTGCGACTGTCGGGTTTGTAATAGGGCTTGATCAGTGAAAGGTGGGGGCGCTCCCACGCGATGCTCTTTCGTACGACCTTGGCCGGGATACCCACGGCCATGCAGTGGTTCGGGATTTGTCCGGTGACCAGACTGCGGTAACCGATGACCGAGCCCTCGCCGATGCTCGCTCCTCCGAGCAAGACAGCTTCGCGAGCCACCCATACGTGATTGCCGATGGTGATTGAGCGCGAGACGTTGACACGTTTTTCCGTGCGCACGTCAAAGATGGGGTGACCATCGTCGGCCCGCACTTCATTCTCGCTGGCAAACATCACATCGTCACCGATGGCAACCGTGGTGCCTTCGGTGGCAGAGATGGCTACTGCAGAGGTGGCGGACACGTTCTTGCCTACTGTCACCGTTGAGTCCTGCCCAACGCGGATGTTGGCTCGAAAGGGTGGGCCGCCCAGATTTTCATCAATGGTCAAGACGCCGTTGTCACAGTCAAAGTCAACGAAGAGACGCTGAATCTTTGCCCCTGGATGGATGGTCAGGCGATTGTTGTTGCCTTTGAATTTGATCTTGATTTCGCCTTCGACCGTGCCGTCGTATTCGATGACGTTGCCTTGGTCGTCGCTAAAGGACGTCAGCGTGGTGAGTACTTGCACACAACAAACTTAGTGGGAGCCGGTGAACTCGATGTCACCCACGCCGTGATGAGACCAGTTTGCACCTCATGGCAAAGATGCGGGAATGCATCCGGTTCGGATTGCATTCCCGCATCTGCCTGACTTACTTGACTTCGTTGAGCTTGCCAGTGGCCACATCGAAAACGAATCCTCGAACCGCGTCGGTGTGCGGAATGAAGGGGCTGTTCTTGATGCGCTTGATGGACTGACGCACATCTTCGTCCAGATCCGAGAAGGCCTCGGCGGCCCACTCGGGCTTGATGCCGGTCTCGGCTTGGATGCCAGCCTTGAATTCGTCGTCGGTGAAGGTCAACATTCCGCAGTCCGTGTGGTGGATGAGGATGATTTCCTTGGTGCCGAGCAGACGTTGGCTGATGGCCAGCGAGCGGATCTCGTCATCGGTGACGACTCCACCAGCATTGCGAATGACGTGTGATTCGCCTTGGCCCAGTCCCAAAATCCCATAGACATCCAGTCGAGCATCCATGCAGGCAACAACGGCGATGTTGCGTGATGGGGGCAGGGGAAGGGGTCCTGAGAAATTCGCGGCGTAGGCCTCGTTGTTCTTCAAGTATTCGTCAGTAACGCTCATTGCTTAGATTCCTCCAGTTAGGAAGACGCAACGACGCAAGAAAGACAGAGGAGGTCAAGAAAACATCCATCAAGCGCCGCAGCGCCCAGGATTTTCTTGGACGGCGGATTAGTTACAGCAACAACAGAAGCTGGAACACATCCGCATGAGGTCAACGTGGTGCCGTACCACTAAGTGCACGGAAGACAGAGACTTCGTTGACATGCGCGAAAGGTTAGCAAGCCAACAATGTGATGAGAAGTGGGGTGCGAGTTAAACGTTGACTTTGCGAAACTTTGGCAACAACGCATTGGAACGACGCAGGTAAGCGCGGAATTCGGGGTCCTCGCTGTACTTGTCACGCTTGGATTTTTCGCCACCGGTTGTCGCCGACAACATCAAGATGATGATGTAGGTCGGGGCTAAAAATCCGGCAGCGTAGCCGTACCAATTGCTGGCAGCGCCGATGCCACACAGGATGACGCCGACCTGCATCAAGATTTCGCCCAGGTAGTTGGGGTGACGGGTACGAGCAAACAAGCCTGAACTGATCCACTTGTCACCATTGCTGCGCTTGACTTGCTGCTTTTCGTAGTCCGCGCGAGCCTCGATGGCGATCCCTTGGGCAAGGACGAGACCTCCGATGATGAGCCAGCCATTCAGGCCGCTGTTGCCCTCATCGGCCGCCTTCGTTGCCACGTTGTAGGTCGTCATGGCGTGGAAGGTCATGAGGGTCGCGGTGTTAATGAGGAGAAGAACCTTGATCGGGAAGGGAAGCTGCTTGTGGGCGATGACGGTGCCGGCCCGGCGTTGAGCAAAAGAAGGGTGGCGGTAGCGATTCGCGACGAAGGTGAATAAGCGAATCCCGTAAATCATGAGGAGGCCACCCACGATGATGGAACCCAACGGCGCGCCCTTGGCGATCAAGATGGTGGTGTTCAACACAACGACACAGGCCGCGTACCCGAAATTGAACACATGCACAAAGTTGACGAAGACGACGGAGCAAATGGCTAGGGCTTCAAGCGCCAAGATGGTGTTCAGGGTGGTCCACTGACCGTTGGCAATCCAAATCCCCGCGGTGATCCACATCAACAACACAAAGGCCGGAAAGATCTTGCGGATAGCGCCCTCGCCGATGGCGATGCCATTGCGTTGACGGGTGCGTCCGCTGTGGTTTGTTGCCATTGAGAATTTCACTCCTTGAAGCGCGGGGGTACTGACAAGCATGGTGTAGTGATTAAGGGTAAGAGGTGCAGAGCATTCGCGCAGTAGTACTCGCCGAACTAGATCCGCTCAACAATCATGCTCATACCTTGACCGCCAGCAGCACACATGGTGACCAGGCCTACGTTCACATCGCGTGCAATGAGTCCGTTAAGCAGTGTGGTGGTCAATCGAGCTCCACCCATGCCGAAGGGGTGCCCTAAGGCAATGGCACCGCCATGAACGTTCACACGGTCAAGGTCCAGGCCCAAATCATGACAACTCGGCAAGACTTGAGCAGCAAAGGCTTCATTCATTTCCACTAGGTCGATGTCATCGATGCTCATGTTGGCTTTGAGCAACGCCTTGCGTGTGGATTCGACCGGCCCCAGACCCATGATCTCGGGGGAGAGCGCAGATACCCCGTAGCTACGAATGCGCGCTAACGGAGAAAGCTGCAAAGCCCTTGCTTTGTCGGCGCTCATCACGACCACCGCGGCGGCTCCATCGCTGAGTGGGCAACAGTTGCCGGCTGTGATGGTTCCTTGTGGCCGAAAGACTGGCTTGAGTGAAGCCAGGCCTTCGGCGGTTGTCTCTCGCCGCACGGATTCGTCAGACAAGACGATGTCGTCACCTACGGTGACGGGAACAATCTCGCGTGCAAAGAATCCTTCGTCGCTAGCTTGACGGGCCAGTCGTTGAGATCGCAGTGCGAAGGCATCTTGCTCTTCCCGCGTGATGCCGCGTAATGAAGCGACGTTTTCGGCTGTGTGTCCCATCGCCAAGTAGATGTCTGGCGATTCACCGGCCTCGCGAGGATCCGCCCACGTCGCGTTGTCGCCAACGGCCAATCGCGTACGTTGCGCTGCTTGGTTGAAGAACGGGTGTCGGTCGTGATCTGGGGTAGATCCGGCACCGGTGGGTTCGGTGTACCCCGAAATTGACTCCACGCCAGAGGCCACCACCACGTCGGCTTCACCTAGTGCAATTGCATGGTGTGCCATGCGAATGGCTTGAAGCGAAGAGGCGCATGCTCGGTTGACAGTGACACCAGGCACGGCGTCGTACCCCATCATGACTGCGATTCGGCGTGCGATGTTTCCGCTCTGGCTGCCCGTGTGCATCCAACTTCCGGTGATGAACTCATCGATGCTTGCCCGGTCCACTGTCGGAACTTTGTCTAAGGCTCCGGCTATGGCCGCAATGGCTAAGTCTTCGGCTCGAACATTGGCGAATGTGCCGCGAAGAGCTTTGGTGATGGGAGTGCGTGCCGCAGCAACAATGACAACCTCGTTGACCATGGCTTACAGCCCAAGATCCTTGGCGATCAGGTGAAGCATGATCTCGTCTGCTCCGGCCCAGATGCGCGTTATGCGTCCATCGATCCAGCGTTGATTGATTTCGGTGCCTTCAAGGAACGACGAACCGCCGTGTAGTTGCATACCCAGGTCAAGGATGTCGTTTTCGAGTCGCGCGGACAGCAACTTCGCACGTGCTCCATCTGCTGTGCTCATCGTCTTGTTCATGAGGCGCTCAATGCACGCATCAACATGTGCTCGCACAGCGCTGCGTTGAGCATCAAGCTCGGCGATGCGGAAGGCATTGTGTTGCAGTGAGCCCAGGGGTCGGCCAAATGCTTGTCGTTCCCGAACCTGAGCCAAGGTCAGGTTCATCGCGACGTCTGCCTGAGCCAAGTTCGCAATGGATGAGGTGATCCGTTCCTGGGGAAGACGCTCCATTAGGTGCAAGAACCCCTCGTCGAGGGTGCCGAGTAAGTGGGAGAGGGGAACTTCTACTTGATCAAAGAACAATTCGGCGGTGTCGCAGTCGCTTTGGCCAATCGTGGTGATGCGACGTCGCGTCAGGCCGGCCGAATGTGCGTCAACGGCGAAAAGGCTGATTCCACGGGCACCTGCTTGTGGGCTGGTGCGGGCAGCGACCACGATCACATCAGCAATTGATCCGTTGGTGATGAATGTCTTTGATCCAGTGATCAAGTAGTGATCACCCTGGGGCTCGGCCCGGGTCGAAAGTGCTGCAAGGTCTGATCCCGCACCTGGTTCGGTCAGAGCCAGAGCGGCGATTGCCTCGCCTTGAGCCAAAGGTGGGAGCCAGCGTTGGTGAACCTCAGGAGTTCCCAAGGCGACGAGATAAGGAGTGGCGATGTCAAAAGAAATCGTGAAGGTGGATGACAGCCCGTGGGAGATGGTGGCAAGGGCATCGACTGCCGCAGCGTTCCATGCATAGGTAGCCCCAGCTGAGCCACCAAACGCGGCAGGGATTTCCAAACCAGTCAGACCTAATGCACCGGCACGCTTCCAGGCCTGACGATCCACCGGTTGGTCAATGAGGTGAATGTCTTGAGCAAACTGGCTCACGGCGCGACCAAATTCGGCGGCCTGGGGGTCATTCACCACGATTGTCATGATGGCTGAGCGTATCGGGCGGCCTTTGGGCGTGTCGCTGGCCAATCCTTGCCCTGCCCCGATTTACCTTGAATGTCCTGACTTCTTCCCCGGGAGTAACCCTTGAGTACCTATCCTGCTGCTAACGCGCGCGAATCAGCCCTGTTCCGAGGCATTCGTCCTCGTGACCTTCTCTTGCTGATTCCTGCCGTGGCGTTGGGACTGGTCCTCTTGGCCGTGCACCAGGCGGACAGCACGGGCAGCCCACTGTCGTCAATTTTGAGCGCTGACACCTTGGCTTCCTTGGTTCCGAACGCTCTTGACGCGGGAGTTAACCAGACCCCGTGACCACAGGTCAGGTCACCTTCTCGGTCGCCGGCAAAGTAGCCCTTGTCACCGGAGCAGCATCGGGAATCGGGCGTGCCATTTCGATTCGATTGGCGCAGGCTGGTGCGTCACTGATCCTGATCGACATTGTCGACGCAGATGATCTAGCCGCCGAGCTCAATGCCACTTTTATTCACTGTGATGTCGCTCGCGAAGATCAATACGCCGCAGCGGTGAAGCAGGCAGTTGCCGCGCATGGGCACATTGACATCTTGGTCAACAACGCTGGTGTTTCGGTCAGTAACGAATCCATCCTTGACGACTCCGATGCCGCTTACTTACGCGCTTTTAGAGTCAATACCTTGGGAGTTGTGCACGGGATTCGATGTGTTGCACCGGTGATGCCCGAGGGCAGTTCCATCATCACCATCTCATCGCTGTCATCACTGCTGGGAGCCCCGTTGCTGGGCGCCTATGCCGCGAGCAAGGCTGCGTTGTCGGCGGTAACTCGCACCAGTGCGCTGGAATTAGCTCCGCGCGGCATCCGAGTCAACGAAGTAGCTCCGGGCGCGGTTCGAACCGCCATGAATGACTCAGGCGCACCCTTTGTTGAGCGTGAATTGGCCTGGGTCAAGGCTGCTGGGGCTTTTGGTCGGATGGCTGAACCGGAGGAAATCGCAGCTGTTGTTCACTTCCTCGCCAGCGATGATTGCCAGATGATCACTGGCCAAACACTTGTTGTCGATGGCGGATTAACCACTGGGCCTTCTCTGGGTCTTTTGGATGCGTTAGTGGAAGGCGATGACAAGTGAAGCGGCCGATTCAACTCGTGGCACTCGTTTGCTTAGCAGTAGTGATGGCCGGTTGTTCTTCTAATGACCCAGTGGCATCACCCACCATCATTGAGACGTCGTCGGCCAATGTTGTTGCTGGCGGATCCCTGTCAGTGGCAGTGGTGGACGCGCTTCCGACTGCGACGTGGGATCCAACCCTGGCTCCGGATTCGACGGTGCGAACGTTGGGCCCGTTGGTGATGGCTCCGTTATTGCGACCGGCTGCTGATGGCTCGGCTCCTAGCGCTGGACTGGCAACGTCGGTGAGTTCAGACGCGGCTGGCCTTAACTGGACGGTGGCCGTGCGTTCAGGTCTGATGTTTGCCGATGGCAGCACCCTTAATTCCGAAGACATCGCCTTTGGTTTAACGCAAGGCGCAGCGCAGCAATCGCTTACCGGCCGATTTGGTGCTGATAATCAAGGTTCCTTCTTTGTTTCGGCCACAGCCACCGATCCGCAAACGGTCGTGGTCAAACTTCGAGCCGCTAATGCGTTGTTGGATCGAACGGTCTTTGCTGCTCCTGAGTTTGGTTGCATCCAGGACAACTACGGGGGCAAAGATCGCGAAACGTACTTTAGGAATCCGGTTTCGTGTGGGCCCTATGTTGCGGACAAATTAAAGAAGTCTTCAGACGAGCTGGTTCTGCGCCGAAATTCCATGTACTACGCACCCACACAAGTGGGACCTAACACGATCACAGTGCAACAGTTAAGTGATTCGGCTAGCGCTGATTCCTTCATCGCTGACGGTGGTGATGTGGTGATTGATCCGCGCAAAGCAAATCCGGTGAACGCTGCAGTCAGCCCCAGCGCGAGCCCTTCGGCCAGCGCTTCGGCCAGCGCCAGCCCACAACCGAGTTCGACGAAGTCACCGGCCCCGACGGCCAGCCCCACCCCCGTTTTTCCCTCGCCTGCGGGCTCGGGGACCGGGTCACTGGTTGATTCGTCCTTGCCTGGGCGCGTGAGTGCCCTCTTGTTTCGGTCTGATCGCCCCACCCGCGATAACAACGTTCGCATTGCTGTTGAGGCCAGTCTCGATATTGCGGCGCTGGTAGATAGTCAAGAGGGAGCCGTTAGCCCCACGGGTGGGTTGGTACCTCCAGGATGGCCAGGTGCTGTGGATGTTGCCATTCCCACGCGCGATCTTGAACTCGCGAAAACTGCAGTGTCGTTGTTGCCCAAAAAATCGCGCAAGTTGTCGCTGTTGGTTCGATCGGGAAATCCTGATGCGTTGGCACAAGCCAAACTCGTTGCTCGTCAGGCCAAGTCGGCGGGCTTAACCATTACGGTGAAGGCACGTTCGACTGCTCGCTATGCCGCTGGACTTGCGTCTGGGAACTTTCAACTAGCCATCGTTTCTTTTTCACCGCGTGTGGGACTTGCTGCTGATGTCACCAGGCAGTGGGCGATCACGGGTGGACAAGGATCAGGTTGGCCGGTAACCGATGCGACAACAAGCTATGGCGTGCAATTGTCGGAGCCTGCTTTTGGTCCAGCGGCGGACAAGGGTTCCGCAGATTTCGTTCGCGTCGTTCTTGATCCCATTCAGGCGGTCGCGTTGACTGCGCGAGCCCACAGCGCCTTGGTTCGCCAAGGTGCGCTGACCGGTCTGGTGGTCCGCATTGACGGTTCGATCCCGTTGGACGTGGTGAGCCTTTCCGGCGCGTGACCCCTATCGTTTGGGCAGTAGTGATAGGCAGAACTACGCCCTGCCGATAGGTGGGCGAGCAAGGGCCCTTAGATTGGCGGGGTGACTATGACTGAGTTTTCCCGCCCCACTGCCCAGGCGTCCTCCACCCGTGAACGCATTTTGCGTGAGGCTTCCATCCTGTTTACCCAGCATGGATATTTCGGCACCTCCACACGCGATATCGCCAGTGCCGTAGGCATTCGCCAGCCCTCGCTGTTCCATCACTTTGACAACAAGGCGGCCATCGCCGAGGAGCTTCTGGAATATGCGTGGGGCTCAACGTTGACGCATTTGCGTCAGGTCGCTGCCCTTGACGAGCCGGCCGATGTTCGTCTTTACACCTTCTGTCGATGGGCCATGGTGCACGTCGTCACTTCGCCATACCAACTCGTTGGTCTCATGGACTATGACTTTTTGAACTCCATTGATGGCCAGCATTGGCTGCCACGTTTTGAAGCGATCACCAGGTACATGCGCGACATCATCACAGATGGCGTTGCTAGTGGTGTGTTCATCAATGAGGACCCGGAGTTTATTCGGCTCATGGTCGTGGGCAGTTTGAATGCTCATCACCGCATCAAGACCATGGCTCCAAGCGAGACGGTCGAACTTGATGCGGAAAAGGGTGCTGACTACATCTTGCGAGCGATCATGGCGGACTCGACGCGGTTGGATTCGGTACGCAACGCCTCGCTGACACCCGCTGGCTTTGTGGCTTCCTAGACGGACAAGTGCCCTGGCCACATGATCGAGCGTGCGCTGAGGTGCTCAAGCAACTCAACGGGGTTTCGGGACACATCCAGTGCGTAGCCCATAGCTGAGGTTCCACCCGGCATGTTGATCCACGGAGCAAAGCAGGTCATTCCGGCCTGGGTTAAGGCTTGATGGGTCGTATCAATCCCCACCACGTCAAAGCACAGGTGGTTAAACCCGTACTCAATGATGCGCGCATCCGTTGGTTTGAGCGCAATGGGTTGGTCACGGAATTCAATGAAATCCAAGTACGCGTTACCAACGCTCACAGGGGTTGACGTTCCACTTTTTGCAGTGGTCAGAGCTGCGCGCGCGGCGCTCTCACTTGATTCCCAGGACGAGGTGTTGCTCGGGTGAAGATTGGCGTTGGTGTAGAAATCTGTTAGATCCGCAGTGCGCGCTGTAGTGATCCCAGCAAAACTTAAGCCCTTCACCACGTCTCGACGGGCCGGCGTGAATGGCTGCGGCTCCCCGTCAAGTCCGCCGGGGGTGTGAACGCGCAACTGGCGGTAGTCGAGCGGATCGTCTTGCGATGACATGTGTAACTCGATGATGTTGCCATCAGGGTCGCGAACAAGTCGTGAGTTGTTCATGGCCGACAAGCTCGGATCAACAGCTCCACCACTAGCAACAACCAGGTCAGTCGCACTGTCTAGGTCAGTAACTTCCAATCCGATATGACTGATCCCCTCGCGACGCAGCGTCGGCGGGGAATCAAAAGCGATCGGTCGGGGGCTATCAAATTGCAGGACCTCAAGGTAGGAATTGCCGGTTAAGAGCACCGTCACGCTGGCTGCGGTGTCGGTCAGCCCCAAACCAGCATCAGCTCCTGGGGTGCCCACCGGCCAAGCGAACGAGATGATTTCGCTAAAGCCCAATCCGTCTCGGTAAAACGCATTGGCCCGATCAATGTCAGGCGTGGACAGCCCGACGTGGTTCAGTCCAGTGATGGCCATGGCAACCCCTTAGTCGATCGTGCCAGACTAGCGATGTGATCCACGATCCGTTGTTTCCAGAAACAACCTCGGACGAAAATGATCCCGCTGATTCGGGCTCAGATGATTGGCGCGGTGCCGATCGCGAAGATGACGAGCGCTTCCTGCGCGAAGTGCCACCTCATCACGGTTAACGGTTTTTCAGCGCGTCCCTAATTTCACGTAGCAAGACAACTTCTTCTGAGGCATCCTCGACTGTTTCTTCGGTGCGCAGTAACCGGCTGGTCATCAACTTATTCATGGGTATAACAACAATGAAATAGATGGCGGCCACGACGACGAGGAAATTGATGATCGCGGTCAAGACGATGCCGACGCTGAAGTCAGCGCCATTTAGCGTGAAGGTCCCGACGCTATCGAGGTTGGGCTTACCCAAGATCGCGGCGACCAGGGGATTGACTAATCCCCGCAGGAGTGAGTTGACGATGGCGGTAAATGAAGCACCGATGACCACGGCGACCGCTAGGTCCAGAACGTTTCCGCGAAGGACAAAAGCCTTAAAACCCTTAAGCACAGTTACTCCCGCCATGAATGTGTTGCCACGTTAGCGCGAAGTGCGTGCAGGATTAGTCAGAAGCGCGGATTGCGATCGAAAGTTGCGAGGAAGCGCCAGCGCTGGCAACCATCCCCGCGAGCGAGCGAACGATGGCAACGAGCACCACGGAACTTTCCGTCGGAGTAGAGGTAAATCCTGTGCTGGTCGTGCGACGTGGCAGCGCGGCCACTCGCACTCGGGATGCAACCAAGGACGACTCTTTGCCTTCCTTGGTCGCAAAGATGTCGATCCAGTCGCCCACGGATAGAACGCTGCTCAGGGATGCGTCGGATAGTCGTAGCGGCACTAAGGCGTATTGATCGTTGTCGAGCAGTCCGGGGCCAATGAGTTGGTTTGAGGTGATCAATCCGCCAGCGGGGATGGGAATGGCGGCACGTTGACCCACACCGGCCAACGGATCGGTCAAGGACTGAGGAACTGGTGCACCGGAGATCGTTACCGTCGTGAGGTCGGTCAGGCGGAGGACATCACCAGCGGCGATGGCTCGCTGGGCGACAACCACGGTTCGTTGTTGCCCTGAACCTTGGGGGTTGGACAGAGTGAAGAACACCGCGAGTGCAGCACAAAGGGCTGCCACGATCCGACGGTTGCGTTGTGAGGAATAGCGTCGAAGCACGATGAGCGCAGAGGCGAGGTACTCCCGAGGATCGATCCTGACGGCCATTGCGCAAACCTAAGAGCGCGGTTCAGATGATCGTGACTGGCCGAGGAGTGACGGCGTGTGCGCAGGGGTTAAGCATCCCCAGATGGTGCGGCCGGTGCAGGTTTGTCGGCTGGCTTAGCGGGTGTGGAGTCTGTGGTGCTTGTCGAGCTCGAAGCCGCGGGCGTGGCTGTTTCGCTCGCTGATTGGCTACTACGACTATCCGTGCGGTAAAAACCAGACCCCTTAAAGACCACACCTACGGAAGAAAAAAGTTTGCGCAATTCACCTTGGCACTGTGGGCATGAGGTCAATGCGTCGTCGCTAAAGGACTGCACGGCTTCAAACTGATGGCCACACGCATTACATGCGTATTCGTAGGTGGGCACTTGCGCTCCAAGACTGATGGTGAACCTCTTGCAGCCGGGGCTGCACTTTTTGCTACTCACGATGATGCCCCACAGCCGGTTCGGTGCTGATGCCCGCCCTGACCTTGACTCGTTAAGGCGTTGCGCTAGCCGGTTTCACCGCGCGCAGGCCGTCGTTGGGGGTGCAGACGTGGGTCACCCGAACATCGTGCGCCTCATGGGGAATGGCTCCGGCCGGTAATAGTTCGTGGTCGTAAATCATGGCGATGATGGGCACATCGGGTCGAACCAGCGAAAGCACGCGATCGTAATACCCGCCACCTTGACCCAGCCGCACTCCGTCGGTGGTGATCGCAAGTGCCGGCACGATCATCAAGTCAACGCCGGATAGCACGTTGGATTCGTAACGAGGTCCGTTCGGTTCGCGGATTCCTCGTTCACTCAGCTCGAGGTCACTAAGGGATAAGTAGGGACTCCACTGCAGCTGCGTTGGGGAGGTAATTACCGGGAGAAGCACGCGAACACTTTGCGCCTTGATGGCATCAAGAAGTGCATCGGTGTGTGGTTCGTCGCCACGCGAGGCATACGCGGTAACCGTTCCGGCGCCCCGAACCATCGTCCACCACGCCAGTCGTTCAGCAAGCTCAAGCGCACTGTCGTGAAGTGCGTCGGCGTGCGAGGCGACGAATGTGTGACGTTGGGCCCGCAATGAATCACGCAGACTGCTCTTTTGGGCACCGATTGTGGCCGCCTCCACGCCATCGCTCATGCCCTGACGGTACTGCGCTCGGTAGGCTCGGTGCCATGACGAGTGCTCAAGTGCGCAAGGCGGTGATTCCAGCCGCTGGGCTAGGGACGCGGTTCCTGCCTGCCACCAAAGCCGTTCCTAAAGAGCTCTTGCCCGTAGTCGACCAGCCCGCACTGCAGTACGTCGTTGAAGAGGCGGCGGCCGCGGGCTTAGATCAGGTCGTCTTGGTGACGAATGCGAGCAAGGGTTCGGTGCTGGCTCACTTTCAACCCAATCCGGATTTAGAAACTGCCCTTGAACGCAGTGGCAATGCCGAATTGTTGTCGCGAGTCCATGCTGCTTCGCAATTGGCACAAGTCTCCACGGTTGAGCAGGACGAACCGCGCGGTTTGGGACACGCAGTGTTGTGTGCCAAAGATGCGGTGGGAGACGAACCTTTCGCTGTCCTGCTCGGTGACGACCTCATAGATGCTCGCGATCCACTCTTGCAAAGAATGCTTCAGGTGCGTGCCGAGCGAGGCGGTAGCGTCGTGGCATTGATGCGCGTTCCTCAATCCGAGATTTCAAAGTATGGCTGTGCCAAAGTCGGCGAGCTCATCGGTGATGCAGTGACCATTGATGGCCTGGTGGAAAAGCCTGCGGTTGACGATGCTCCCAGCGACTTAGCCGTCATCGGACGCTACGTGCTCGATCCTGCTGTCTTTGATGTCTTGGCAGCGACACCTCCAGGCCGCGGTGGCGAGATCCAACTCACCGATGCTCTGGATGTGCTGGCTCATCGAGGATTCGATGGTGCTGGCGGGGGTCTAACCGGTGTGGTCTTTAGCGGTCGCCGCTATGACACGGGCGATCGCTTGGAATACCTCAAGGCCGTTGTCCAATTGGCCATGGAACATCAAGATCTAGGGCCGGACTTCAGCCACTGGCTGCGCGATTTCGTGCGTCAGGACCCCAGCGGATGAGCGCGAGCTTTGACGCTTTCGTGTCCTCGCTAGTGGACTCCGTTAAACCGTTGGAGTCGCTGGAGATTCCGTTGCTCGAGGCGATGGGTTGTTCGGTTGCTTCGGATGTTGTCTCGACGGTGGATGTGCCCGCCGTTGCGATCGCCGCAGTCGATGGTTACTGCGTGCGGCTTGTTGATGTTCAAGGGGCCTCAGCTGAATCACCTGTCGTAG
>CALQPL010000005.1 GCA_943332445.1 Bifidobacterium breve | reverse complement strand
GAAGTACTTTGTTCCCGAGGAATTCGGATACCCGGCTAATTACTCAAGCAGCATTATCTCCAGCAATGCCTTCCTGAAGAAGAATCCCGAAGTGGCCAAGCGCTTCTTAAAGGCGGTTCAACAGGGCTACCAGTTCGCTCAAGACAACCCCAAGGAAGCAGCCGCCATCTTGGTCGCGGCGAATAAGTCGGTACTCAAGAACTCAGCCCTGATTGCAAAGAGTGCCGAACTACTAGCAAGCGAGGGCTACCTCAGCAACAAGGATGGCAAGTTCGGCACCATCGACGGAGAACAATGGCAACGTTTTGGGGATTTCCTCTTCGACAACAAGTTGCTGGCCGGCACAGATGGAAAACTCCTCACTAAGAAGCCGGATTGGTCAACGTTTTACACCAATGCCTTCGTGTCGAGCCAGTAAGAACAACTGGCTACACAGCAGCTGAGCGCTTGCCCCACGACTTCCACGACAAGTTCCAGTCGCCATATCCGTTGGTCAAGGTCATGGGCTTGAGTGAACCGGTGTATTCCACCGGGTCTCCCACCTTGGCGAAGTCGTAAATCCACGATGCGTTGCTCATGCTCATGCCGGTGCACCCATGGCTGACATTGCGTCGACCTTGTGCCCCTACCGACCAGGGCGCAGCGTGAATGAACTCGCCGGAGTTGGTCAGTCGCATGGCGTACTCGACCTTGAGCCGATAGGCCTCACTCGAGCCACTAGGAATATCCACCGTGACACTGTCCATGATGCGTGAGCGCTCCTTGGACATGATGACCTTGATGCCGCTGCGCGTGGTGAAGCCTTCTTTACCCGTGGTGATGGGAATGGTGCGCACCACAGAGCCACCGCTTGTCACCGTCATCTGGTGGGTATCAATACCCACCTTGAGAACCGTGGCTTTACCAATGCGGAAACTGCGAGAGACTGATTTGGAGCCAGTCTGGTCATTGCCAATGCTCAAATCACCCAAAGAGGCTCGAACTGTGACATCAGTGCCTGCTGGCCAATAGTTCTTCGGGCGCCAGTGAACTTCCGAATCGCTCACCCAGCCCCACGCACCTTCAACGGCTGGTGTGGAGGACACACTCAGGGCACTTTGAACAGCCGCCTGATCCGATGGCGCTCGACTAAATCGAACAACGATGGGCATCCCTACCCCAACGACCGCGTTTTCCCCTGGCGAAATATTGGCACTCACCAAATCCGCGTTACGCACTTTGAACGTCGTTGACGCAGAAGTGGACACTCCCTCGCGGTCAACGGCGAAGGCCTGCGCGGTAAACGTCTGACCAAAGGGCAACGTTTGCGGCGATGATGTCCACACGTCGGCCGCAGGTGAGAGTGCTCCAGAAATCTGGGTCCCGTCCTTGGCCTTGATGACCACCGAGGTGAGCTTTCCGCCGGCAGCAACAACCTTGAGTTCGGCATCGGGCGCCACACTTGCCTGCGGGTCACCGGGCGCGAACAATACGGTCGCGCGAGATGAGGATGAACCGGTGCCAGGGGTAACAAGCGACAAATCCGGACCAGAGTCTGCATTAGTTCCAGCCCCACCCTTGGACGCGGAACTATCAGTCGATGCCCCAGAGCACGCCGTCAAGATCACGCTCACGGAGAGCACGATGCAGGCGGCGATCAGGGTAGGGGAAGTTCGCTTCATAACATCATCAATTATGGGCGCAGAAGGGCGAATTTGCGTCTTTGACAGGGCAAAACAGGCCTAAAGGGTTGCCTGCTCGCCACGGTAGTACTCAAAAACAAAGCCCACCAGGCTCAACATCAAGCCCAAGACGGCCAGGAAGAACAGCCACCAGCCCACAATCAGACCGGTACCGGTCAGAGCAGCGAAGAAGCCCACGGGCAACGGCCACCACGAAGTGGGGCTGAAGAACCCGTACTCCCCTGCGTAATCAACAACGTCAGCTTCGAGCGCATCCTCGGGACGAGGATCTACCTGACGTCCGGTGAACAACACATAAAAGGCGATCAAGAACGCCATACCGGCAGTCAATGCCAGGGCAGTGGTTCCCACGGGCTCGTGACTGAGGAACCAGTAGAGGCTGCCCAAGATCACATACGTGACCGTGCCGAATCCGAAGAGGTATCCCTCAACCTTCACTTGGCTGCTCCGTTCGCTGCAACGCGAGCTTCGAGGGCTGCGTATTCAGGGTGGTTCAGGTCGAATGCAGGACTTTCTGAACGAACGCGTGGCAAGGTCACAAAGTTGTGGCGTGGTGGTGGGCACGACGTGGCCCATTCCAGTGAGCGTCCCCATCCCCACGGGTCATTGGTTTCGACCTTAGGAGCGGTGCGCCACGTCTTGATGACGTTCCACAAGAAGAACAGGGTGGAAATTCCAAGAAGGAAGGATCCCAGGCTAGAAATTTGGTTCATGCCGGCGTAGCCATCCTGTGGCAAGTAGTCGGCATAGCGACGAGGCATGCCCTTGACGCCCAACCAGTGCTGGATCAAGAACGTGGTGTGGAAGCCGATGAACAACAGCCAGAAGTGGATCTTGCCCAAACGCTCGTCGAGCATCTTGCCGGTCATCTTGGGCCACCAGAAGTAGAAGCCCGCAAACATGGCGAACACCACGGTGCCGAAGACGACGTAGTGGAAGTGAGCCACCACAAAGTAGGAGTCCGACACCGCAAAGTCCAGTGGTGGCGCGGCCAAAATAATGCCGGTCAATCCACCGAACAAGAACGTGACCAAGAATCCAATCGACCACAACATGGGCGTCTCAAAGGACAACGAACCGCGCCACATCGTGCCGATCCAGTTGAAGAACTTCACGCCAGTTGGTACGGCGATCAACATCGTCAGTGCCGCGAAGAAAGGAAGAAGGACTCCACCGGTGACGTACATGTGGTGAGCCCACACCGACATCGACAGGCCGGCAATGGCCAGCGTGGCGATGACAAGGCCCTTGTAACCAAAGATGGGCTTGCGGCTAAAGACAGGAAGGATTTCCGAGATGATGCCGAAGAATGGCAAGGCCAGGATGTACACCTCAGGGTGACCGAAGAACCAGAACAGGTGTTGCCACAAAAGTGCCCCACCGTTATCGGCATCAAAGATCAAGGCGCCGAATTTACGATCGATCTCCAGCACGAGCAAACACGCGGCGAGCACTGGGAAGACCATGATGACCAACACCGAGGTCGCCAAGATGTTCCAGGTGAAGATTGGCATCCGGAACATCGTCATGCCGGGCATGCGCATACAGATGATGGTGGTGATGAAGTTCACCGATCCCAGAATTGTTCCCAGGCCAGAAAGAGCCAACCCCATAATCCACATGTCCGCACCCAGGCTGGGTGAGTTAACCGCGTCGTTGAGAGGCGCGTAGGCAAACCAACCAAAGTCAGCTGCGCCCTGCTGAGTCAAGAATCCAGCGGTCACGATGATTCCACCGAAGAGGAAGAACCAGTAACTCACCATGTTCAAGCGTGGGAAAGCCACGTCTGGTGATCCGATTTGCAACGGCATGATGACATTGCCGAATCCAACGAACAAAGGAGTCGCAAACAAAAAGAGCATCAATGTGCCGTGCATCGTGAACATCTGGTTGTACTGCTCGTTGGTAACGAACTGCAAGCCAGGCGAAAAAAGCTCGGCCCTGATCAGCATGGCCATCAAGCCAGCAATCAGGAAGAACACGAACGAGGTAATCAAGTACAGGTAACCGATCACCTTGTGGTCGGTGCTCGTGACCCAGCTAACCACCACTGCGCCCAACGAGCGCTGCTTCGGTGAGACGGGGCTATTAGCCGGCGAGGCGGTCAATGGCTCATCAAGGAGGGTCATTAGTTGTCGCCCTTTCCGCCAATGGTGCTAAACCCCTGGCCCTTATCTGCTTGATTTGAAATTCGAGATGACTTGAGTTCACCATTTTGACCACGCGCCTTGAGTTCAGCGATGTGGGCGAGGTATTCCTTCTTGGTGACAACCTTGACGTTGAAGAGCATCCGTGAGTGGTCGATGCCACACAACTCGGTGCACTTGCCGGAGTACGTGCCCAACTTGTTCGGGGTGAGCTCAAACTGGTTGGTGCGACCGGGGATGACGTCCATCTTGAACAGGAAGGCCGGAACGTAGAACGAGTGGATCACGTCCGGTGAGTTCAAAACGAAGCGCACCTTCTCGTTGACAGGCAACCACAGGGTCGGACCGGTGTAGCCCACCTCGGGGTTCTTGGCCTTGACATCGACTTCGGCGTTATTGGTGGCCGGCGTGCCCACCTCATAAGCCTTTTCTTCGATGTAGTTAAAGGTCCATGCCCAGCGGAATCCGACAACTCCCACTGTGTGGTCGTAATCGGAGGAAAGCTTGGTCAGCTTCGTTTCATCGCGTGCTGTGAAGTAGAACAGGACACCGATCATGACGAACGGGATGACGGTGTACAAGATTTCAATCGGCATGTTGTACCGCGTCTGCTCGGGGTATCCCGGACGACGACGTCGACTGTAGGCAACGACGGCCCAAGCAATTAATCCCCAGGTAATGGCACCGACAACGAGAGCTGCGATCCACGAGGTCTGCCACAAGAACAAGATGGTGTTGCCCTCTTCGGTGGCCGGTTCCGGCATGGCCAAGCGAGGCATCTCTTGGGCAGAACATCCAGCAAGAGTGGAAGCCAGAACTACAAGTCCTAAGGCCAACCACTTGTGTCGCGAAACCGGCCCAGGCTTGCTGGTGTGGCTCGAGATTCGGTGCGGGCTCACGCGTTGCCTTTCTTGCCATTCATGAGCACGAAGGTGGCTGAGTTCAGGCGGGCGCCACGCCTAGTGCGAGGGTGTTTTCCTACGTGCTAACCCTACGCCAGAGTGCCTGTCCAGCGTGTAAGGGTCCGGCGGTAGGTTCACAGCGTGGCGTACCTCGATGCGGGCAGTTCGCAGCCGTTGAATCCTGCGGGACAGCGCGCCTTCCTCCAGGCCCTTGCTGACGGATGGGCTGATCCGGCGCGTTTGCACGCGCAGGGCCGAAAGTCCCAACTTCTGGCCGAAGAAGCGCACCAGACCATTGCTGAGGTCCTCGCTGTCCGACGTGACGAACTCCACATCCTTAGCTCAGGAACAACCGCTGTTCAGTCAGCGGTTCGTGGACTCAACCATGCACGTCGCCGCGAGACATCTCCCGTCGTGGTGAGTGCCGTTGAACACAGCAGTGTGATCAATGCCACCCACTCACTCGGTAACGCAGAAACCACCCTCTTGCCCGTTGACTCCATGGGGCTGGTCGATGCCGCTGAACTTGAAGCGCTCCTCACCTCACATGGTGCGCGGTTGGTGGCCGTGCAGTCGGTCAATCAAGAAACCGGAATCCAGCAGGACACCGATGTGATTGCTGGACTGTGCCAAGCCCATGCTGTCCCCTACCTCGTCGACGCCGCACAGAGCGTGGGTCGAGCCGAGATTCCGCAGCAATGGGATGTGCTCACAGCAAGCGCACATAAATGGGGTGGCCCCGCAGGCATTGGCCTACTCGTGATTCGCACCGGCACTCCGTGGCATCCCTCGGATTCAACGCACGCTTTAGGAGTGTCCGGTCAAGGCTTCCCCAATATCCCCGCCCTCATGGCGGCAGCCGCCTCGCTCGTACAAGCCGACCACGACCGACGAGAAAACGGCGAACGGCTCAAGGAATTGAACAACCACATTCGCATGGTGGTCAACGGAATCGATGGCATCGATGTGGTTGGGCACCCCACGAAGCACGCAGCTCACCTGCTCACCGTGAATGCACCCCGCATCGCAGGTGATGTGCTCGTCGAACACCTGGACCGGCTAGGCATCAGCGTTGCTTCAGGATCTGCGTGCTCAAGCATGAGTCTGGATCCATCACATGTGCTGCTTGCCATGGGAATCGAAACCTACGGAAACATCCGCATCGGATTAACCGATCGCACTACGGAAGATGATGTTGCGGAATTCCTTACTGCGCTGCCTCGCGTGCTTCAAGCCATAGGCGCACCGCTCGGCGACTAAGCGCTTCGAAGTTGATCGTCGGTGCAGCAAGTGCCTGCTCAAGGCGCACCACATATTCAGTCCTTGGCAATTCCACCGCACCCATGCTGGCCAAGTGATCCGTGCGCCATTGCACATCGAGCACATTGCGTGCATCACCATTGGCATCCAGAATCGCCTTCAGGTGCACCAGAGCAACTTTTGATGCATCAGGAACGACATGAAACATGGATTCGCCAGCGAAGAATCCGCCGATACTGACCCCGTAGAGGCCGCCAACGAGCTCTCCTTCGCTGGTCCGGACTTCAACGCTGTGCGCCCAACCCAGATCAAAAAGCCGATGGAACGCATGGGTGATCTCGTCATCAATCCACTGCCCGTCCTCATGCCCTCGCGCACAAGCGGCCATCACGGCCGAAAAGTCGGTATCAACCGTGACCTGAAAACGCTTCAACGATCGACGCAAGGACCGGGAGATATAGACGCTGTCAATGACCGCTCGCGGATTAGGCGACCACCAGCCCACAGGCCGCTCATCATCAATGTTGACGTGCATAGGGAACAGGCCGCTGCGATACGCCGCTAGCAAAGTTCCCGGTTCTAGGTCAGCGCCAACTCCGACTAGGTCCTCATCATCTGGAGCCAGAGCTAGGTCAGGTAAGTACCACTGATTCGGTGTCGGCTCGACCGGCGGATGCAAGCTCACGCTGACTTCAGGTGTGCTCCGAGACTTTCTGCCCCGTCAGCACCGTAGGCCTGTTCAAACCGCGCGATGAATTGATCGGTGGTGAAGTAGTACTCCTGCGTCCCCACCGTTTCAACGACGTAGGTGGCCAAGAGCGATCCCACTTGTGCACACAGGCGTGGTTCGAGTCCCCATGCCGTGGCGCTGAGGTATCCCGCGCGGAACGCATCGCCCACACCCGTCGGATCGGCAATGCGCTCCTCAGCCGGGACCGGAACTTCGATGGCTTGCTGTCCCTTGCTTTCCACGCGGGCGCCCTTGGATCCCAGCGTTGTCACTCGAGTCCCCACACTGTCCAAAATCCGATCGGCTGACCATCCAGTCTTCGATTCGGTCAAGGCTGCTTCGTATTCATTCGTAAAAAGGTACGTCGCCCCATCGATGAGCTCAATGATTTCGTCGCCACTCATGCTCGACAGTTGCTGCGAAGGATCCGCCACAAACGCGATCCCCTGGTCGCGACAGTCTTGGGTGTGACGGCGCATGGCCTCGGGATCGTTAGGTCCGATGACGACCAAATCAATGCCACCTAGTCGAGCCGCGATCGGTGCCAGCTCAATGTTGCGCGCAAGTCCCATCGCTCCTGGATAGAAGGAGGCAATTTGCGAAGCGTTTTGATCAGTAGTGCACACAAAGCGTGCCGTGTGCAGGTCATCACTGATGTGGACTGAATCGGTATCGACCCCATGGCGTGTAAGCCATGCGTTGTAATCGGCGAAGTCGCTACCCACCGCACCAACCAAGGTGGGCTTCAAACCTAGAACGCCCATACCGAACGCGATGTTTGCGCCTACTCCGCCGCGACGTACCTCCAGGCCGTCAACGAGGAAGGACACCGACAGGGAGTCCAACTTGTCCGGAATAAGGGCATCTACAAACTTGCCTGGAAACGTCATCAAGTGGTCAGTGGCGATAGAACCGGTCACGACAACGTTCACGAATTTCCTCTTTTGCTTGAAAAATGATGTAGCCCTTACGGCATAGTGATTAAACAGTATTGACGGGAACCTTGGTCGCGTACACCGCGTCTGATCTTTACCCTCGTTATTAGGAGTTGATCGTGCGCCGATATTTCCTGCCCATCATTGCGTCTGCCGTGGTCCTGACCGCCTGCTCCTCGACTCCCCCGGCCGGACCCGCCGCCCTAGACCTAAGTTCGCGATCGTCAGTCAAAGCAGCCACCGCCGAGGGCGCAAATACCTCCGGGGCCCCGACGCCCGCACCTACTGTGACATTCCCAGCCACGCCCGCCGATGGGCCGGTACTGACACCAAATCGTCAAGCCGTCACCACGACAACCGTGCAAACCCTAGCGACTGCTCTCGGCGTAACCGGCACCGTTAAAGAACAACCAGGTGGTTGGACAACTGCGGTGGACTCACCCGGGCTTTCGTCTCTGACTCCGCGCTTGATCGTCCTCAAGGATGCTCGCGCCTCATGGTTTTACGGAACCGGAACATCGTGCGACCTGTCACAACCACTCAGTGACAACGCTGGCGGATGTGTTTCCACAGCAATCGCGGAACCTGCACCGGTGGCTACTCCCGGTGGTGGTTCGCCAACGGTGACACCATCCGCTCCCGCCACCGTCAACATTTCGATTGCGCAAGTTAATACGGTTGCTGACCCACTCTTTGCCGCGCTGGGATTAACCACCGCTGCGCGCACGTACTTCCCTGATCAAAACGAGAGCGCTGAATCGCGCACCGTCACGGGAGATCCCAGTGTTCTTGATTTGCCAACGTTTGGAGCAGGGACCAACATCACTGTTGTCATTCGAGCCAAGAAGCCGACGATCGACTCGGCCAACGGCACCCTCGCTACGTGGGAACTCAAGGACAAGTACGGCGTCGTCTCCGCGGCCGATGCGCTGGCTCGCTACAACGCACAGCCCCGTCCCGAACCCTTGCTCTGCGCCGTGGGACCTGACGGCAAGGGCTGCTTAGCGCGCCCCGCCATCACCATCACTGGGGCAACCTTTGGCCTGATGGCTGACACCAATTCCGGTGCACCAGTCCTGGCACCAGCATGGATCTTTGCTACCTCGACCGCGGCAGTGGCGGGAGGCGAACCGACATCAGGGGAATTCGCGGTGAGCGCGGTTCAAGATCGCTACTTGACCACTCCATCACCTGATACTGGCCAACCAAACCCAGTGGGGACCGATATCGAGCCGACAGCGGTTCCTGGTTCAACGGGCGCAAGCGAGGGCGGTGTTCCACCGATCAGTGGAACACCGAAGTAACCGGTGAATTAGCTAAACGAGTCGCCGCAGGCGCAGGATGATCCGGCATTCGGGTTATCAATCGTGAAGCCCTGCTTCTCGATCGTGTCAACAAAACCGATGCTGGCGCCACCAAGGTACGGGGCGCTCATGCGGTCGGTCACGACCTTGACACCGTTGAAGTCCTTGACCACGTCGCCATCGAGTGAGCGGTCATCAAAGAACAGTTGGTAGCGAAGACCAGAACATCCACCGGGCTGAACTGCAACGCGCAAGGCCAGGTCGTCGCGACCTTCTTGTTCCAGCAGAGCAGACACCTTGATCACTGCTTCATCGGTCAGCAAAATGCCATCAGATGTGACGGTGGTTTCGGTGGTGGTCTCAACGCTCATGCTGTACTCCTTGTTTGGTCCCCGAAGGTGTAGGTACCTATCGTGTCACACCCCCAAGTCAGGGGCTAGTCCACACGGCCGCAACGGAGGCCGCGAGTCCGGTCAGCGATGCAAACGGCTCATTCATTGCCTGCTCGACCGATCCGGTGAATTCAACAACTGACCAGCACTCATCTATTCCGTAGGACGATGCGCCCTGCCGGCCCACCTCACAACGGCCCGCCAGGACCAGGCACGGGCGACCAAGCGCACTGGCCCGAGCCGCTACGCCACTGATCACCTTGCCGCGCAGGGATTGGTAATCGAAAGAACCCTCCCCCGTCAGGACAAGGTCGGCATTGGCCACCGCATTGTCGAATCCGATGGCATCTAAACAGGTATCAATCCCTGATACGCGCCGACCCCCGAGTCGAAAGAGAGCAAAGCCCAACCCACCGCCAGCTCCCGCACCGACCTGCATGGGATCTCCACCAGTGCGCTGTGACCACTGCGTCAAACGTTGCTCTAGCACTGCAACATCTGCATCTGCTGCACCCTTTTGTGGCCCAAAAACTGCAGCCGCTCCATGCACTCCCAGAAGTGGGTTATCCACGTCGGTTGCCACCACTAGGTCAAGGTCAAAATCGCTGGGCGCTTTGCCCGTGAGTTGCTGCAATCGCTTGAGCATTGGCTCGCCACCGTCAGTGCATGCTGTTCCGCCAACCCCGACCACGATGTGTCGCACGCCGGCATTAACCGCTGCGACCAACAGGTCGCCCACCCCTTCACTCGTTGCTTCGAGGGCAGCGAGCTGCGGCATCAAATGCAAGCCGCACGCCTGAGCAGATTCGATGTAGGCGGTTTCGTCGTGAATAAGGATCTGGGCCACCAGTGGCTGACCGGCCGGACCCGTCGTCTGGACATCAAGCAAGCGGCCCCCGAGCGCTCGCTCCAAGACTGCGAGGAAGCCTGGACCACCATCAGCCAGAGGCAAAACCTCCACGTGGTCCTGCGGCGCATAGGAATTCCAGCCGGCCTTGATCGCCTCAGCTGCTTCCACCGCTGACAAGGTTCCAGCGAACTTGTCCGGCGCCACCACAATTCGCACACCGTGACCGTACCTGCCATAGTTTGCGAACAACAGCAAACTCCCGGTAAGTAAGAGGAGAAATTTTCATGAGCGTGCTCGACATCCCCGTCACCAGCATTGATGGCACCGCCACCACCTTGGGAGCACTTGATGCTCGCGCCTACCTCGTGGTCAATGTCGCATCCAAGTGCGGACTAACTCCGCAATACACCACGCTGCAGGAACTCCACTCTGCTTACGCAGACCAAGGACTGGCTGTTGTTGCGTTTCCGTGCAATCAGTTCGGTGGCCAGGAGCCAGGTACAAACGATGAGATCCAAGAGTTTTGTTCCACCACGTACAACGTGACGTTCCCCTTGTTTGACAAAGTCGAAGTCAACGGACCAGACCGTCACGCGCTCTATGCCGAATTGACCGCGGTCGATGATGCCGAAGGCGTCGCTGGAGACATCCAATGGAACTTTGAAAAGTTCGTTGTCGGAGCTGACGGTTCCATCCAACGGTTCCGACCACGCACTGAGCCCAATGCTCCTGAAATCGTCACGGCGATCAAGGAACTTCTCGCCTAGGAGCCTTGGCTCACCCTTGTGGGACGATAAATACATGACCGCCATCGAACTGCACATCCTCGGCCAGTCCGCGGATCCCAGTAGCGAGCGCGGCGTGGAATGCCCAGGCGATTTGCCTCCGGCTAGTGACCCGCACCTGATCGAGCGAGCCCGAGCCGCGAAGGCCGCTCTGGGTGATCAGGTGTTCATTCTCGGGCACCACTATCAACGCGATGACGTCATCGCCTTTGCTGACGTCACCGGCGACTCGTTCAAGCTTGCGCAACTCGCAGCCGCGCACCCTGATGCTCCATACATCGTGTTTTGCGGCGTGCACTTCATGGCCGAAAGCGCTGACATTCTCACGCAGGCCAACCAACAGGTCATCCTTCCTGACCTCGCCGCAGGTTGTTCCATGGCCGACATGGCCGCCATTTCGCAAGTAGAAGAAGCCTGGGCCGTCCTCACCGACGCCGGCATCGCCGATCAAACAATTCCCGTTACTTACATGAACAGCACCGCCGCGATCAAGGCCTTTACCGGTCGCCATGGTGGAACGGTGTGCACGTCTTCCAATGCCAAGCGCGCACTTGAATGGGCTTTCGACCAAGGCGAGAAAGTCTTTTTCTTGCCCGATCAGCACCTCGGACGCAACACAGCAGTGCTCGAACTGGGCATTTCGCTTGATGAATGCGTGGTCTTTGACCCACACCAAAGCAATGGTGGGCTCACCGCAGAGGAACTCAGGGCTGCCAAAGTTATTTTGTGGAAGGGCCATTGCTCGGTCCACGGTCGCTTCACCGCTGCCAGCGTGGACCAAGTGCGTGAGCTCGTTCCCGGCGTACAAGTACTGGTTCACCCTGAGTGCATCCATGAAGTAGTAACCAAAGCTGACCTCGTGGGGTCCACAGAATTCATCATCCACACCATCGATGCAGCACCGGCCGGCAGTGCATGGGCCATCGGCACGGAATTGAATTTGGTCAAGCGTCTTGCCGATGCGCGACCTGACCTGACCATCACGTACTTAGACAAGGCTGTGTGCTTTTGCGCGACCATGAATCGCATTGACTTGCCGCACTTAGTGTGGACGTTGGAGAACCTCGTCGCTGGGAACGTGAACAACCGCATCGAAGTGCACAGCGACGTCGCGCACTGGGCACGCATCGCGTTAGATCGGATGCTGGCACTTCCGGGCGCCGCGACGCCCACCACTAACGCGACGGACTAATTCTCTCCTAGTCCTTATCGCTATTGCGATTTTGTACGCGGTACTTGGCTTCGCCACCAATCCCCTTGATGACCTTGCGCAGATTGATCAAGCGGAACTCGCCGTCCTTCTTGGCCGCGCCCGAGGCGATGAACTCAATGAGTCTTTGTGAGGCCACCGACGGTGGATCGCCCAGGACTCGCATGACCACGGGAAAGAGCTTTTCGGTTCGAGGGTTGATTTCGGCCAATTGCTCGGCTTCGGCTCGATCCATCCGTTCGGTGATCATGACGCCGGGATTGAAGTTGACGAAGTTGACGCCGCGCTTGCCGTACTCACCACGCAACGTACGAGTGAACGAACGAATCCATGCCTTGCTTGCGCCATAGGGAGCGGTGTACAACGTCGGGCGCAAATCGTCGCCACGACCAGTCACATTGATGATGACGCCGTGACCTTGCTCGAGCATCGCGCGCAGCGCGGCCATGGTTCCGTTGTATGTGCCACCGACGTTAACGCTATTTACCGAGTCAAACTCAGCATCGCCAAAGTCGAGGGCCAGTGACATGCCAGGCGTCTCATACGCGGCGTTGTTGATCCACACATCGAGCCGACCAAAAGTAGACATCGTCGTAGCCACCAATTCGCGCAACTGATCGCGATTAGTCACATCGCCCAAACAACTCAGTGCGGTACCTCCGGACGCTGTGATCTCCGCTGCAAGGGCATCGTTTTCGTCTTGCCAGGGCGACGAAACGACGACACGAGCTCCGGCCTTGGCCAAGTCCACCACCACCACGCGGCCAAATCCTCGAGTACAGCCAGTGACGACGATGACGTCGCCCTTGAGATCAATCTGCGTGTCCACGTGAGCTCCAAGTCGTCGATGAGGTCCACCTGCACTCTAGGTGATCACCTTCCGACTAACCTGTCCATATGTTTGGACGAAGCAAGCCCGAAACTCAATCAAGCGATAGCGCGTCGAATGAATCGACAGCACCAACCAAGGGACGCCCTACCCCGAGCCGTAAAGAAGCCGAAGCCGCTCGCAAGGCATTGCTGAAGGGTAAGGCCGCGCCACGCAGCGGCTCCTCGAAGGATGATCGCGAAACGCGACTTCGTCAACGCGAGCGCATGCTCGCCGGTGATGAAGCATCGCTGATGCCGCGCGACCAGGGGCCTAGTCGTCGCTACGCCCGCAACTTCGTCGACTCTCGTCGCAACGCTGGTGAGCTGTTCCTGCCTGGCGCTTTGTTGATCTTGGTACTGGGCTTTATTCGCAACTTGACGGTGCAATCGGTGTCACTGT
>CALQPL010000004.1 GCA_943332445.1 Bifidobacterium breve | reverse complement strand
TCGGTCAAGGTCATTGAGGCCTCGGTGCCTAAGAAAGACGGCACCATCGTTGAACTCAACAAAAGTGTGACTCTGCAAGGAAATACCAAAGAAAATTGGGTGCTTAACGTTTCTTCCTACAACCCGTTGAATTGGGTCTTGGTGTCCGCCGTTCCGCAACAAGACCTCACGGCTCCCGGTCGCAGTCTGGCTATTCAACAGGCACTCCTACAGGTGTTCTTGTTGCTCATCGGTCTCACAGCGGGAATCCTGATTAGTCGCCGCATCACCGGACCCGTGGAAAGTGTCACCAAGGCCGCGCGCGATTTGTCCGAAGACAAATTCAATCCAAGTGACCTGGATGCTGCTGCCAGTCGCACCGACGAGGTCGGCGATCTTGCTCGAGCCTTCCAACGCATGGGCGTTGACCTGGTCGAACGTGAACGCAAACTGCGTGAGCAGGTGGCTAGCTTGAAGGTGGTTATTGACCGCAGCAAGTTGGCAAAGGACATCGGCGAAATCACCGAGTCTGAATTCTTCCAAGACCTCGCCGCCAAGGCGGAGGAAATGCGAAAGAAGAAGTTCGACTAACTAAACCAAGAAGTTCTAAGCCGAGAAACTAGAGGCTAGTTAGTTGACGCCCTTAACGGTTTCAGCGATGCGTCGAACCTGCTCTGACCAGGGGTTGTCTGGGCTCGTCAAGGAGAACAGGCCCTTCGAGGCGTTCTGCACGACTTCTTCGGACAGTGGCAGGACCGCAGCGGTCTTTTCGCCATAGGCCTCCAGCATTTGGGCCTCAAGGTCAGCTGCACTGATACCCGAAGGCACCTTGTTCACGATGAGGAACAGGTTGGGGACACCCAACTTGTTAGCAACGTCAACGGTGACTGCGGTGCCTTGGAAGTCCTGGCGGTCTGGGCGCAAGATCAACAACAAGACATCGCTGATGGTGATGGAGAGCAACGTCTCTTCGTTCAATCCAGGGTGCGTGTCAATGAGCAAGTAATCCAGGTTCAAGCCCTTGGCCAATTCGCGGAATCCATCGTTCAAGGTTCCTACGTCATAGCCTTCGCGAAGAACGCGAGCAATGTCACCGGTCTTCATGCTCGATGGCACTAGGTACAGGGCACCGCCTTCTTGAACCGGCGTGGTCGCAGCAATGCGATCAGTGATGTCGTGTGCGGCTTCCTGGATCGGAATCGTTCCCCACAGGTAGTCATTCAAGGTCTTGGTCAGGTCGTCTTCAAAACCGAACAGGACGTGAATGCCCGGGCTTTGGATGTCAGTGTCCACAACAGCAACGCGCGCGCCCGAAGCTGCCAATTGACCAGCCAGGTTCGAGGTGGTGTTGCTCTTGCCTGTTCCGCCACGGAACGAGTGAACCGAAACAACAGTGGTCATTGAACTCTCCTGACATGGGACGTGATGCTGAACATACTTGGTGCGCGAGGGGGGAGTTGAACCCCCACACCCTTTCGGGCACTGGAACCTGAATCCAGCGCGTCTGCCTATTCCGCCACTCGCGCGAGCGCCCGACAGGCTAACACGCAAGAGAATCAGGGTTTCGCAGTACGATCAAACCCTCAGGCACACGCAGGGGATAGGCACTAGTTCGGGAGGGTTCGTGGGCGTCCTCCAACGCTTTGAAGGCCGGCTTGACCAGCTCGTGAACGGCGCCTTCGCTCGAGCCTTTCGCTCCGAAGTCCAACCCGTTGAAGTGGCTGCTGCCCTGCAGCGAGAACTCGATGACCAAGCTGCTGTCGTCAGCCGGGAGTCGACAATGGCCCCCAACGTATTCACCGTCGAGCTCGGTGCCAACGACCACGAGCGGCTGACCCCTTACGCCCAGGCCCTTAATGCGGAATTCGCGGCCATGGTCACCGAACACGCCCAAGCTCAGGGATACACCTTGATCGGTCCGGTGGAAGTCACCATGGTTCGGGTGGCTGACCTGGGCACCGGCCTGTTTCGTGTCTCTAGCGCCTCCCAGGCTGGGGTGGTGGCCCAACCACAGGTTCGCCAACCTCTCATCGCCGAACCGGCCGCGTCACCACAACCGGCATCCGCACCGGTACCAGCACCCGCACCCACCACCAATGCGCGTTTGGTCATCAATGACACCGGGTTTCCCTTGACCGCATCTGTGGTGACCATCGGACGCGGATCCGATGCTGGTATTCGCATTGATGATCCAGGGATCTCCCGCCACCATGCAGAGATCCGGCACAGCGAATCAGGTTTTTCCATCATTGACCTCGCTTCAACCAACGGCACCTTGGTTGCTGGTGAACGCATCGGCGAACGCGCCCTGACCGATGGCGATGAGATTCGCATGGGTTCGACTCTCATGGTGTTCCGGAGCGGTTAAGTGTCCACTCTCACCCTCACCCTCATCAGGCTCGCATTTCTTGGGCTGTTGTGGGTCTTTGTGTTTTTCGCACTCAGTGTGTTGCGCAGTGATCTTCGAGCTCCCACGATGGGGGCCCGGGGACCGATCCGACCTCAGACCAACCGCGCACCCGATGCACGCTCTGTCGGCAAGAACGGAAAGTCGCCGCGCAAACTGGTGATCACTGAAGGCGTGTTGTCGGGCACCAGCGTTCCGTTGAGCGATCAACCCGTCACGATTGGACGCGCTCCCGATTCGACCATCGTCCTCGACGATGACTACGTCTCGCATCGTCACGCGCGCATCGCCCCCGATGCACGGGGACGCTGGAGTGTGGAAGACCTGGGTTCCACCAATGGCACCTACCTCGACCGCCAGCGCGTGACCGGACCAGTCCTGGCTGGACTGGGTGTGCCCATTCGCATTGGCAAGACCGTCCTTGAATTGAGGCGATAGGCATGCCTCTCTCACTGCGTTATGCAGCTCACTCAGATATCGGCTTAGTACGCACCGGCAACGAGGACTCCGGGTATGCCGGACCACGGTTATTAGTCGTAGCGGACGGCATGGGCGGCGCTGCAGCGGGCGAAGTCGCTTCGTCGATTGTCGTTTCCTCTCTGGCTGCTCTCGACGATGACGACTTGGGTGGCGACCTTCTCGATGCTCTGGCCGCCTCCGTTGTACGAGCCGAGTCGCTACTCACCAGTTCGATCAATGCCGATCACGAGTTAGACGGAATGGGCACCACACTGACGGCATTGCTGTGGTCCGGTTCACGGGTGGGCCTGGTTCACGTGGGAGATTCACGCGCCTACCTGCTCAGGGGCGGTGACTTACTGCGCCTAACGCACGACCACACCTACGTTCAAACCTTGGTCGATAAGGGTGAGATCTCAGCCGAAGAAGCCGAATCCCACCCGCGCCGTTCACTATTGATGCAAGCCCTCGATGGTCGCAATCCTTCGCAACCTGATCTTTCGGTTCGTGAAGTGCGAGCGGGGGATCGCTTCATGGTCTGTAGTGATGGCCTGAGCGGTGTCGTCAGTGAAGCAACGATGGCTGAGGAACTCGCAAGCGGTGAACCTTCCGATGCGGCCCAACGCCTGATTGCACTAGCCAAACGAGCAGGCGGGCCAGACAACATCACCGTGGTGATCGCCGATGCAGTCGCCTCCGAGGCCCGGCCTAATACCCAACCCGTTGTCGTGGGAGCAGCCGGCGAACCCGAACTTGCTGAACGCGCTGCAACCATCGTGGACTCCACGCCAGCGGCCAAGGCACGCCAGCAACTGGGCGGAGCAGATACCGATCGAGCCCGCGCACTTGAGCGAACGGAAGCCACCGAAGGCTACGAACGCCGAGCGCGGCAAACGCGCTGGATTCGACGCGGGCTCATCGCGGCTGGGGTACTCGTCCTCTTCATTCTTGCGGGTGTTTTCACGTCCCAGTGGATTAGCAAGCAGTACTTCGTCGCCAATGAAGCCAACACTGTGGCGATCTATCGAGGTGTCAACCAACAAGTTGCCTGGCTCAAACTGTCAACCGCAGTTGAGCTATCAGGTATTTCCACACCTTCGCTGCCTGAACTAACGCAAGGACAAGTCCTCGCTGGTATTGCGGCAACCGACCTTTCCGATGCCCGCGCCATTGTGGAACGGCTTCGTGGAGAGGCTGCGAGTTGTGCCGTGGCGACTCCTCCTGCAGGTTGCCCCACCTCGCAACCCATCCCGGCGCCAACATTGACTCCGCGATTTGTCACTCCCACTCCCACGAACACGATCACGGGATGAGTTCCGGTGACTAACCCAGTAACCGTCGCACCCACCAACATCAAGCAACGTCGATTTGCTGAACTGTTTCTCTTAGTTCTCGCGATTGCTATTTCTACTGCGGGTTACATCGCCGCAAGTCTGGGCTATACCAACGCGATGCCGACAGATTTGTGGCTAGTCGTTGGCGTCTGCAGTGCACTGTTCCTCACGGCGCACCTGGCGATTCGCAAGCTCGCTCCCTACGCCGATCCCTTGCTTCTTCCGCTGGCTGCGTTCCTGAACCTGATCGGATTAGTCCTGATCCATCGCCTCGACCTTGCCGATGCTGCGCGCGCTGAACGTGCTGGCCGCTCCATTCCGCGGGCCGACGCGATCGCCCAACTGACCTGGACAGCCGTGGGCATCATCTTGTTTGTTGCGGTCCTGGTGATCCTGCGTGATCACCGCATCCTCCAACGCTTTACGTACACCGCGTTGGTGCTTGGCGTCACGCTGTTAATCCTTCCCCTCCTACCCTTTATCGGCACCTCGATTAATGGCGCGCGACTGTGGTTGCGCGTAGGGCCCCTGTCGTTCCAACCAGCGGAAATGGCCAAGCTCTGTTTGATCGTTTTTCTTGCTGGTTACCTAGTGGTCAAACGCGACGCTCTGGCCACAGCCCGCAGTCGAGTCCTGGGCGTTGACCTTCCCCGTGGCCGCGATCTTGGACCGCTACTCATTGCCTGGGTGGCCAGCATGGGTGTCTTGGTTTTTCAACGTGACTTGGGTACGGCGCTGTTGTTCTTTGGTCTGTTCATTCTGTTGCTTTACGTCGCGACCGAGCGTCGCTCGTGGTTGCTGTTGGGCAGCATTTTGTTTGTCGCCGGCGCTGGCTTGGCCTACTTCGCGTTTGGCCACGTCCAACAGCGCTTTGATGTCTGGCTTCATCCCTTTAGCGATCCCAACGGCACGGCATTCCAAATCGTTCAATCGCTGTTTGGACTCGCCGCGGGTGGAGTTCTCGGGACCGGTCTTGGCTTGGGCAATCCCCAATTTGTTCCCTTTGCCAAAACCGACTTCATCATGGCCACAGCAGGCGAAGAGCTAGGTCTGGCCGGGTTGATTGTCATTTTGATGATCTACGCCGTGCTCGCTCAACGAGGTTTTCGCATCGCCGTTTCGGCACGCGACGCCTTTGGTACGTTGCTGGCCGGCGGATTGTCAATCGTCATTGTCCTTCAAGTGTTCATTGTTGTTGGCGGCGTGACTCGCCTCATTCCATTGACCGGACTCACCACGCCTTTTCTGTCCTATGGCGGTTCATCCCTAGTGGCCAACTGGATCATCATTGCTTTGCTTGTGCGCATTAGCGATGGCGCCCGCAAACCCGCGCCACCGGTTCGCCCATCGCGTGATGAAGCACTGACCCAAGTGGTGCAACTATGAACAACCCGCTTCGCAAACTCAGCGGATTCGCCGCCGTGCTTCTCATTGCTCTGCTCATCAACCTCACCTACGTTCAGGTGTTCAACGCCAATGCCTTACGACAAAAGCCGGGCAACTCACGCACCGTCTTGGGTGAATACGACCGCCAGCGCGGCCCGATCACCGTGGGTAACAAATCCATCGCGACGTCCACACCCACCCAAGGTCAGTTCTCTTACGCGCGCACGTATCCCGAGGGCTCGCTCTACGCGCACACCACGGGCTACTACTCATTGCTCTACGGGGCGAGCGGTTTAGAACGCGTAGAAAATTCCATTTTGTCTGGCACCGATGATCGGTTGCTGGTCGACCGCCTCAGTCAATTGCTGGCTGGTCGCGCGCCCAAAGGTGGCAGTGTCCAAACCACGCTGATTCCCGATGCTCAACGCACCGCCCTACGTCAACTCAAGGGACGTCGCGGCGCGGTACTGGCGATTGATCCCAGCACAGGGGCGATTTTGGCCATGGTCTCGTCGCCCACCTTTGATCCCAACCAGCTCGCCTCACCGAATGCGGCCACCGAACGCGAAGCCTGGTCGAAACTGCAAAACGATGAAGACAGCCCGCTTCTGAATCGCTCCATTGCTCAGGTCTACCCCCCTGGTTCAACCTTCAAGCTCGTCACCGCAGCCGCCGCGCTATCTACGGGCAAGTACACCAAGAAATCTTCCATCTACGGGCCTGCATCACTGAAGCTTCCGTTGTCGAACAATCGTCTGCCTAACCAAAATGGGAAAGCGTGTGGCACTAACAACAAAACCACACTAGAAAATGCCATTCGCATTTCGTGCAATACCGCATTGGCAAACCTTGGACTCGTAATCGGTAACGATGTCATTGCCGATCAAGCCGAAAAGTTCGGTTTCAATCAATCCTTTGACATTCCCTTGTCTTCGGCGACGAGTGTGTACCCACGCGATATTGACCGGCCACAGACGGCACTGTCTGCGATTGGACAATTTGATGTTCGCTCAACGGTGCTCCAAATGGCCCTCGTGGCTGCCGGCATTGGCAATCAGGGTGTGGTCATGAAGCCTTACCTAGTGGCTCAAACCCGTGGCCCTGACCTCGCTGTGCTTGATGCCACCACCCCTACCGTGTTCAGTCAGGCCGTCAGCGCCGATGTCGCTGCACAGTTGCGCGACATGATGGTCACCGTCGTCAAACGCGGAACCGGTCGGCGAGCAGCCATTCCAGGCATACAGGTGGCGGGAAAGACCGGAACTGCACAGCAAGGCAACGGCAAACCACCACACGCATGGTTCGTTTCGTTCGCGCCTGCCAAGAACCCAAAAGTTGCTGTCGCCGTCATCATTGAAGACGGCGATGGCTCCACCGAAATCAGCGGTGGGCGCTTAGCAGCGCCAATCGCGCGAGCCGTGATGGAAGCAGTGCTCAACCAGTGAGAGGCTGAGCACAACAATCGAGAGGATTCGCACGCAATGGTCAACAGCAAGGTGCTCGGGGATCGCTATGAACTGGCTGAACTCCTGGGCCAGGGCGGCATGGCTGAGGTCTATCGCGCTCGCGATCTGCGTTTAGGACGCAACGTCGCCGTCAAGATTTTGCGTACCGATTTGGCCCGTGACCCTTCTTTCGAACGCCGGTTTGCGCGCGAAGCTCAAGCCTGTGCCGGGATGAACCATCCCAACGTCGTCGCCGTTTTTGATACCGGCTCACAGGTAGAAGGTGACACCACCATCCCGTACATCGTGATGGAGTACGTCGATGGCACCACCTTGAAAGACCTCCTGTTGACCGGTCGTCGCCTCCTGCCCCAGCGCGCCCTCGAAATCACCGCTGGAGTTTTAGGGGCACTGGAATACAGCCATCAGCAGGGCATCATTCACCGCGACATCAAGCCCGCCAACATCATGTTGACGCGAACCGGGGAAGTCAAAGTCATGGACTTTGGCATCGCACGTGCCCTCGATGACGCGCAGGCCACCATGACGCAAGCCTCCACCGTCATGGGAACAGCGCAGTACCTGTCGCCCGAACAAGGTCGCGGTGAAACAGCGGACGGGCGTTCTGACGTCTATGCCACCGGCTGCTTGTTGTACGAACTTCTCACCTCGCGTCCGCCTTTCGTTGGTGACACCACAGCATCGGTGGTTTACCAACACGTGCGCGAAAATCCCATCCCGCCATCGCAAATAGATCCTGAAGTCTCGGCCCCCGCGGACGCAGTGGTGCTCAAGGCCATGTCCAAGAATCCAGAAAACAGGGACCAAACCGCTGGCGAAATGCGTTCTGATGTCCTGCGTGCCGTTGATGGCGAACCCGTTCGGGCCACGCCGGTGATGGAACAGACCACTGCTGTGGCTCCGCTGGCTGCTTACGACAGCGATGACCAAGAGCGCCGCCGCAAGATCCGGGGATATATCGCTATTGGTGTTGGTGTTGTCGGTGCCCTTGTCCTGGGCTTTTTCCTGATCAAGCCGCTCCTGGTGAACACGGTGACCTATCCAGTCCCTGACCTCACCGGTCAAACTGTGGCTCAAGCCACCGTGCTGTTGAAGGACGCGAAATTTGAGTTGGGCACCGTGACGGAAGCCCCTTCGGATGCCGTTCCACAAACCATCATTAGTCAAACCCCCGCAATCGGAGCTGAGGCCAAAGCAGGCTCGGCCATCAATGTGACCATCTCCACTGGTCCAGCCAAAGCCATCGTTCCGGCCATTAAGAATCTTTCTCTCGATGAGGCTTCACGCCTGTTGAGCGAAGCTGGCCTCAAACTCGGTACTAAAACCTTGCTCGAATCCGATGCGCCGGTTAATCAAGTGTTGGATTCCGATCCCGCAGAAGGCACCAGTGTCGATTCCGGATCTGTTGTCAACGTCACCATCTCCAGCGGAGCCGTCGTGGTTCCTGATGTTCGCGGAGCAACGCAAGCTGACGCCATCGCTGAGTTGGAATCCTCTGGGTTCCGCGTATTGGTCACCAAATCCAAGACCAACGAGGTGCCACCAGGAACCGTGGTGAAGCAAAGTCCCATTGCTGGAGTCAAGGCGAAGAATGGTTCGACGGTGACGATTACCGTTGCCGAAGCAGCTCCTGCTCCTTCGCCTACGCCTACATCGCCGCCAACGACAGCCCCGCCAACGACTCCCTAAGCGCTAGGGATCACCGGCGCCAAACCGCTGGCGACATCCACTGCATCGAACGTGCCGCATTCAACGAGCCAATTGGCCAGCATGAGGTGACCACCCTCGGTCAACACAGATTCGGGGTGGAACTGCACGCCTTCGATGGCCAATGAGCGGTGGCGAACTCCCATAATCACACCGGACTGGGTGGTCGCTGTGACCACGAGTTCAGCAGGTAGTGATTCCGGAGCGATCGCAAGTGAGTGGTAGCGCGTCGCGGTAAACGGATCAGGCAATCCAGCAAAAACGCCAACGCCTTCATGAAACACCTGAGAAGTTTTACCGTGCAGGAGTTCAGGAGCGCGAACGATTGATGCACCAAACGCTGCGCCAATGGCTTGGTGACCAAGGCACACACCAAAGATCGGTACTTTTCCGCCGACATGCTTGACCATGTCGATACACACTCCTGCAGATTCTGGCGTGCCTGGCCCTGGGCTCAACAACACTCCGTCATAAGCCAACGCATCGTCAACCGTGACCTCATCATTGCGGCGCACATCGCATTGCGCGCCGAGTTGACCGAGGTATTGCACCAAGTTAAAGACAAAGGAGTCGTAGTTATCAACGACCAGGATTGAGGTCATGCGCGCGCTCCTTTGCTCGCCGTTGCACCCAGGCCAAGGGTTTGCCCTGACGTACTAAACCCTGGATCAACAATGGCTGGATTTTGCTCCTGCGGCACGACACCTGAGGGAACGCTGTCAGCTGGTTGCTCATTCGTCGTCGAATCTTCCACCGTTACGTCGGTAAAGGGCAGGCGTGGTTCAACCCACGGAAAGACCACCAGGAACAACAGCGCTAAGACGGCAGCCAAAAGGGCGGTTGCTTCCAGCACGCGGACTATCCACGGCCCAGGAAGACGACGCCACAACCAGACGTACACCGCGCTCCTTTGCTTAAGTCGAACTCCAGACTAATGCTCACACGAGATTGCGAATCGCCGCCGGCGCACCGAGAGTCTTGGGGTACTTATCCACCATCTTGCCGAAGACAATCAAGCGCTCATAGGACGCCCAGCGGGGATTGCACGTGGTCATAGTGAGTAAAGCTTCGGTTGGCTGCACGCCGGGCACGGGATTCTTCGTCGGAATGGGATTGAGTACCCACGTGTCCTTCGGTTTAACGATGACCACCTTGTTGACCTTGTAGGTCACCCATGACTCAGGCGTTTGCACATACACGAGGTCGCCCGACTCCATTCGATCCAAATTGCGGAACGGCTCACCATTGGTTGCGCGGTGTCCAGCGACAGCAAAGTTGCCGATTTCACCTGGCTGCGCGTTGCCCTGATAGTGGGTAAGGCCCTTCTTCAAGTTTGACAAACTTGATCCTTCGATCAGCGGCTTGACCCAATCTGATCCAAGGCGCGGGATATAGATCAATCCATACCCTTGTCCGTAAGCAATCTTGGCCGGCGCGGTGGACTGGCCGGGCAAGGATGGCGCGACGGGAATCACGAAGGCCTTCTTGATGTCAGCAATGGCGGTGTTCGTCTGCTTGTCCGAGGAAAGGTTGGTCCAAAAAAGTTGGTAGGTGCAAAACAGCAGCAGCACCACACCCATCGTGATGAAGCCTTCGCCCAAACTGCGCACCGCCACCCGAACGCGCTCTACTCGCGCCGCCCGCTGCTCCTGACGTGTTGGACCGTCCGGGCGGTAAGGGTGCGAGGCAGCGCTAGATGCCGCCATCTGCGTCACGGTGCCCTCCTCGCCTCAAGTAGTTTCACTGATCCGGTGTAACCCGGAAGCGTCAACGACTTCTCTGGGATTTCACGATAGCCCAATCCCACGGCATCGACCCAGGTTCGATAAGCCGCAACTTCAGGAGAGGCAGCTAACGCCTTTTGCATGGCCTTTTGATTACCAATGGCCGAAATCCTAAACGGTGGCGAGTACACCCGGCCTTGCAAAATCAAGGTATTGCCCACACATCGCACAGCGCTGGTCGAGATCACCCGCTGATCCATAATCCGCATCGCCTGTGCACCGCCACTCCATAAGGCATTGACTACGCCTTGAACATCTTGTTGGTGAACGACGACATCGTCGGGCTCGACTCCGGCAGGCAGAGCCGACTGCACCGATCGCGGAGCGTCATTGAGTTCCACCGTCAGGCCTGGTCCCTTCACCGCGCTCATGCCCGCTTGGGCCTCTAGCTTCTTAGACGCCGCCGCATCAGAAATGTTTCCCTGCTGGCTCAAGCGTGTGACGTCACTGCGCAGGCCTTCAACCGCATCGGTTCGCGCACTCAGTTGAACCTGGCGCGCGGCGATCAAGTCCGTCAGTTCAGTCCTGCGCTCGGCGCGCAAATCGGTGCCTTGGGCCGTCGATGCACCGGACACAATCAAGAATCCGGCCCCTACAGCCACGATGGGTACCGCGATTGACCAGATCCGCGATCGGGTGGTTCCACCAGATTGCTCCCCATCAGTTGCCTGAATTGGGGTCTCGGATACGTCAGAACCGCTCACATCCCCTACGCTAACGGTGTCCGCAAACGCTAGGAGAATCCCGTGCCCAAGTCGCGTGTTCGCAAGAAGAAGCCGAACTACACGCCCGAGTCAGCCATCGCTGAGCGCAAGGCCGTCAAGATCGGTCCTAAGCCGTGGATTGCACCCTTGATGATCGGGCTGTTCCTCTTTGGGCTGCTGTGGATCGTGGTCTTTTACATCACCCGCGGCGACGTTGCGGTGATGCGCGAACTGGGTAACTGGAACCTCGCGGTCGGATTCGTCTTCATTGCCGGTGGCTTTGTTGTCGCCACTCGCTGGCGCTAGGAGCCCATTCAGGGGTGAATTACAACCATGTGATTCATCCACACCGGCTATCCACAGTGTGGATGACTGGACCTATAACCCGGTCAATTGACCCACGCGATACATCACTAACACCCCAAGAACCACAACAATCCCACCGACACCAGCCCACACGATGAGCTGGGCTGTTCTTTGCTGTGCCACCACCGCTGACCCCGCGCCCACCGGGGCGTTCTTGCCCGCAACCAGAGCGGGGACAAAAGCAAAAAGGGCCGCCACCGCGGCTCCTACGACCAGGCCGCCAATATGAGCTCGCCAATCGATATTGGGTAAGACAAACCCCAGAACCAAGTTGATGCCAATAAATCCCACGATGCTCGCCACGTCCTGGCGCATCGCCCGACCAATCACCAAGGTTGCGCCCATCAGGCCAAAAATCGCGCCCGATGCACCCACTGAAGGGGCGTTGGGTGGGCTAAATAAGAACGAAACTGCCGAACCACCTAGTGCCGAAACCAGGTAAAGCGTGAGAAAGCGCGCTCGCCCTAGGACCGATTCCAACTGTGGTCCGAGCAAGTACAACACCCACATATTGAACACAATGTGCAAGATGCCACCGTGCATGAAGGCAGCGGTAAACAATCGGTAGTACTGCCCGGCGGCAACACCAATGGCTTCGCCTTGATCATCAAGTGCATAACCCAGCAGCGAATACTTTTCAATGCTGGTGTTGAAACCGATCACATACTGCAAAACGAAAACAGCAATGGTGACGCCGATGATCGACTTGGTGACCACCGCACCTTGATCGATGCGCCCACCAAAGCGGGTCATGGGCTGGCGCTGTTGCGCCTTGCCGGCAGCAACGCATTCCGGGCATTGAAACCCGACCGCAGCCGAGGTCATGCAGTCAGGACAAATGGAACGTTCACACCGGCTGCAACGTATGTAGGTTTCCCGGCCAAGATGCTGGTAGCAGGTAGGGCCGGCGGGCGAACTAGTCACGGCTTTCGATCAGCACAGACTCAATCACCACATCGCTGAGTGGCTTATCGCCTGGTGCCGTTGGAGTCGAGCCGATGGCGTCCACCACATCGCGGCTGGCTTGGTCTTCGACCTCACCGAAAATGGTGTGCTTGAAGTTCAAGTGCGGGGTCTTGCCCACCGTGATGAAGAACTGCGAACCATTCGTCGCGGGCCCGGCATTGGCCATCGCGAGAATATACGGCTTATCAAACTGCAGTTCGGGGTGAAACTCATCCTCGAAGGTAAAACCAGGTCCGCCAAAGCCCTTACCCAGGGGGTCTCCACCTTGAATCATGAATCCACCGATGACGCGGTGAAAGATCGTGCCGTCGTAGTAGGGGCCGCTACCTGGCTTGTTGGTCCGTGGATCGATGTAGTCCTTGGTGCCCTGCGCCAACTCGACAAAGTTGCGAACCGTTTTCGGAGCGTGATCGGCAAACAAGCGGATCACAATGTCGCCCTTATTGGTTTTCAACGTGGCGAACTGAGCCATGGGAACTCCTGAGTGTGAAGTAGATTGGAATACCATCCTATGCCGTTTGCTTGGAGCCGCTCATGACTTCCATCCCCACCATTGAACGCCCAGGATTTGCGCAGGGATACCAAACTGAGGGCCTGCCCGACTTTGATCCCACACCATGGCCCGAAGCTCTCGCTCGAATGAATCAGACGCTGAACTGTTGGGTAGCAACAACCCGTGCGGATGGCCGTCCCCATGCAACCCCGGTGTGGGGCTTGATGATGAATGACACTTTTATCTTCAGCACCTCGCCCGAGTCCGTCAAGGCACGCAACCTCCAGCGTGATGGTCGCTGTCTGGTCCAGATGCAGGTGGAAGAGGACGTCTTCCTGCTCGAAGGGGTGGCCACTCCGGCGGATCCGGCGCTCGTGGCAAGCCCAGCGTTCCTTGACCTGTATGAGGCCAAGTACCAGTACCGGCCGGCTCCTGAGGACATGGTGGGTTCTGGCTGGGTGGTCACCCCGATCACCATTTTGGCTTGGAATGAAAAGTCCATGCTGGAATCCCAGACCCGCTATCGGTTCTGATACC
>CALQPL010000003.1 GCA_943332445.1 Bifidobacterium breve | reverse complement strand
TCCACATCAAAATCAGCTTCGGCAGCGATCAAAACGCGACTATCAATTCCCTCGTACCGTCCGCAAGCAAAAACCAGGTGCTCCACCTGTGCTAACTCGCTGGCCACTGCTTGATTGAAAACGCGACCCGATGGAGTCGGCACCACAAGGCGAGGTCGCACTCCAGCAGTCTTAGCGTGATCGGCAATCGCATCAAGGGCTTGCCCCCAGGGCTCAGCCATCATGACCATGCCCGGTCCACCGCCATACGGAGTGTCATCGACCGTGTTGTGCCGATCAGTTGCGTGTTCGCGCAGATCATGAACCTGCACTGAAATCAGACCAGCAGATTGAGCCTTACCCAACAAAGACAAACTCGCTGGCGCGAGATATTCAGGAAAAATCGTGACGACGTCGATGCGCATTAGGCATCGGTGTCCGAACGTGCAGGTTCGTCCATCTCACCGAGCAAGCCAAGTGGTGGATCAACGACGAGCCCGGTTTCCAGATCAACTGACAGCACGATGGCATGAACAAAAGGGATGAGGTATTCGGCCTTAGGCCCAGTGGAGTCATCGACGTCAGCCACCGGAGTGACCACCAAGAGGTCTTGCGCGGGGAGGTGGGAAATCTCGGCAATGGTTCCGAGTAGTTCCCCGTTCACCGTGCGAACGTTGAGTCCCACGAGTTGGTGGTCGTAGTACTCGTCCGGGTCTTCCGGTCGTTCAAATTGATCGACCTCAACCTGCAACAAGGTGCCACGCAGAGATTCAGCGGCCGTGCGATCGGTGATGCCTTCAAAATCCATCAAGAGGCGGCCCGAATGCCATTTCAAGCCCGCGATAACTAAAGGTTGGGGCAAGGTTGGCTCAGTGGTGATCGGCGACCCGACAACAAAGCGAGACTCCGGCTCGTCAGTGAGGACCTGGATGGTCACACTGCCACGAATGCCGTGGGCCTTACCGACGCGTCCAACTGTGATTAACACGATGGTTCACCGTCCGAACCGAGGTTGATCAATGATCAGGCAACATCAACAAAGTCGATGCGCACACCTTTGCCACCAGACAGTGCCTTAGCGACCGTGCGGAAGGCAACAGCTGTGCGTCCACCACGTCCGATCACACGACCGAGGTCATCGGGGTGAACCCGGACTTCGATCATGCGACCACGACGTTGGTTGCTCTCAGAGACAAAAACATCCTCGGGGTTGTCCACGACGCCGCGGACAAGATGTTCGAGAACTTCGGTCAACATGGATTAGGCCTCAGTGGTTTCAGCAGCAGGGGCTTCTTCAGTTGCCGGTGCGGTTTCTTCGACAACGGCTTCTGCAACAACGGCTTCTTCAGTAGCCGGTGCGGCTTCTTCGGCAACTGGTGCATCGGCAACGACAACAGCTTCCTCAACGGGAGCAGCTGCAGCGGCCGGAGCCTCATCAGCCTTAGGAGTCTTCTTGGCCTTAGGAGTGGTCGCGCCATCCTTGGGCTCTTCAGCAGCTTCCTTAGCAGCAACAGCAAAGAGTTCTTGCTTCGTCGGTGGCTTAACAGCGACCTTCATCGGTGCGGGTGCGGGAAGTCCCTTGAATGACTGCCAGTCGCCGGTGACCTTCAAGATTGCGGTGACGGCTTCGGTGGGCTGTGCACCCACGCTGAGCCAGTACTGCACGCGCTCTGAGTCAACCTGAATAAACGAGGGGTCTTCCTTGGGGCGGTAAACGCCGATCTCTTCGATCGCACGACCGTTGCGCGCAGTACGGGCATCAGCAATGACGATGCGGTACATGGGCTGACGGATCTTGCCGAGACGCTTAAGTTTGATCTTGACTGCCACGAGGTGTGGGTCTCCTTGACGATGTGTTGGGTGAACGACTGGCAACGCGTGGGGTTGCGAAGCTGGAAGTTCGGGGGTGCTTTCCTCAGGTGAGAGGGCCTGATCAAGCAGTCGTAGTCTGCCAGAGCAGGCTTATTTGCCGCCCAGCAGGTCCTTGAAGGCCGAGGGCAACTCAAAATTGGCGGCCGAACTCTCGCCCTCAGTCAGGTCTAGGCCGGCATCCTGTGCCGCTCGCTTAGCCGGATTCCCGCTGCGCCCCTTCTTGGACTTGGCGGGTTTGGGCTTCGCTTTCTTGCCGCCATGGCCACCCATGCCTGGGATGGGCATTCCTGGTCCACCCATCCCGAGGCCGCCGGTCTTGGCCATCTGCTTCATCATTTTGCGCGCCTGAGTAAAGCGATCCACCAACTGATTGACGTCAGTGACGGTGCGCCCGGAGCCGGCCGCGATCCGCGCGCGACGAGATGCATTCAGCACCGATGGATCCTTGCGTTCAGCCGGCGTCATGGACTGAATGATGGCCGCGATCCGATTGATGTCTGAATCATCAAGATTGTCGATGGCTTCGCGCATGTCCCCAAGGCCGGGCAACATGGACATGACCTTGGACAGCGATCCCATCTTCTGGACCGCTTGCATCTGCTCTAAGAAGTCATCGAGGGTGAAGTCCTCTCCCGTTGCCACCTTGTCGGCAAGCCTGGATTTTTGATCGTCGTCAAAGGCGCGCTCGGCTTGCTCAATGAGCGTGAGCAGGTCGCCCATCCCGAGGATGCGTGATGCCATCCGGTCGGGGTGAAAGATTTCAAAGTCTTCTAGCTTCTCGCCGGTGGAGGCAAACATCACAGGACGGCCGGTGAGTTCGCGAACACTCAAGGCCGCACCACCGCGAGCATCGCCATCAAGCTTGGTCAACACCACTCCGGTGAATCCCACACCGTCAAGGAATGACTGGGCGGTCACCACTGCGTCTTGCCCGGTCATGGCGTCGAGCACAAACAAGATCTCCTGTGGCTGCACCGCGTCGCGAATGTCGCTGGCCTGCTGCATGAGCTCGTCATCAATACCCAGGCGACCGGCGGTGTCGACGATCACTACGTCATACAGCGCTGTCGTGGCGTGGGTGATGGCATCGCGCGCAACCGCTACGGGATTGCCCACTCCATTGCCTGGCTCCGGAGCGAAAATCGCGACGCCGGCGCGCTCGGCCACCACGGTGAGTTGGTCAACGGCGTTGGGGCGCTGCAGGTCGGCGGCCACCAACAGCGGCTGATGCCCCTGCGCCTTCATCCACGCCGCTAACTTGCCGGCCAGCGTGGTTTTACCTGCACCTTGCAAACCAGCCAACATGATCACCGTTGGTGGATTCTTTGCATAGGTCAAACGGCGCGATTGACCGCCCAAGATTTCAGTGAGTTCCTCATTAACGATCTTGAGGATCTGCTGCGCCGGATTAAGCGCGCCGGAAACCTCAGAACCGATGGCGCGCGCCTTGACGCGACCAACAAAAGTTCGCACGACGGGAAGGGCAACGTCAGCTTCAAGAAGTGCAACGCGCAAATCCTGGCAAGCAGCATCGACGTCAGCCTCAGTAAGACGACCCTTGCCACGCAATCCCTTAAAGGTGGTGGCTAAGCGATCCTGCAGTGTGGCGAACACGAAACCTTCTCGCTGACTCGATGGCTACGGATGTTGCCTCAGCCTATCGGGCACATCGAGGACTAAGAGAAGTCCACCGACTTCACGATGCCGCCATCAACGCGCAGAGAGGTGCCGGTGATGTACGAAGCGCGGGGGCTTCCCAGGAATGCGACAGTGTTCGCCACTTCCTGCGGATCTCCCACGCGGCCTAGGTACGAGCCCGCCGCAATGCGATCAATCATGTCGGGCATAACCGCGCGCATCTGATCCATCGGGGAGCCGTCAAACAAGATCACGCCAGGGATCACGGTGTTCACGCGAATGCCCTCTGGGCCCAAGGTGGCCGCCATTTTGGTTCCGTAACTCATCAACGCGGCCTTGACCGTGCCGTAGGCCGTTTGACCAGGCCCCGTCGTGGGACTCAACGCAGTGGTACTGCTGATCAAGACGATGGCACCGCCATCAGATTCCGCCAAGAATGGACGAGCCGCTCGCACTGCACGAACAGCCTGCATGACGTCGGATTGGAACGTGAGTTCCCACGTTGCATCGTCGTCGCCACTGGGCTGGATAGCAGCGTTCAGGACTACCAGGTCAAGACCACCCAGCTGACCAGCAGCCTCGCCAATCCAGGATTGAAAACGCTCCGCGTCGGTGACATCGACACTTGCACCATAAATGGTGCCGATGGAGGAAAACTCCTCCACTGTTTCATCCACGTTGGACTGGGTGCGACCGCAGATGGCCACACTGCACCCTTCTTCAAGCAAGGTCTTAGTGATCCAACGACCAATTCCGCGACCACCACCGGTCACGATTGCTTTGCGTCCTTGCAGGCCCAGATCCATGAGTGTCCTCTCGAAAGGTGTGCCCGCAGATCATCACACCTTCAGGGGGTTTTCACCACCGCATCGGGTCAATTCGCTGGGACAAGAGCCGCTTCGAGGGATTGCACCACACGGTCAACGCTGGACTGATCGAGCTTGTTCCCCTGCGCATCGGTGATGTAAAAGACGTCCACCGCCTCGGACCCCATCGTGGAGACCTGGGCCGATTGCACTGCAACCCCCGACTGCGCAAAAGCCAATCCAATGCGATGCAGCAAGGCCGGTCCGTCATGGGAGCGCACTTCAATGACGTTAGCTCGCTGCGAAGCATCGACGACTTCAATGCGAGCCGACGCAACAACGACCGTGGGCTTGGCATAGGCCGCTTCGCGCTGCGCGAGCCGCGCTTGAAGGTCAATACGTTCATCAAATACTCCGACTAAGTCTGCGCGTAGTCGCTCAGCTCCTGGAGCGTCGCCGAAGGTCGGTTGAACCGTCCACACTTGGAGCGCGCGATGGCGGTCGGTGCGCAACGTCGCGGCGCGCACTGCCAACCGATTCATACTCAGCACACCGGCGACATCAGCCATCAGACCGGGGCGGTCCTGCGCCACAACCGTTACCCGCCATGCGGATTTGTGTTTGGCGACTTCAACGTTGATTCCCGCACTTCCCCATCCTCGCTCGAGCAAGTCCAACTGCTCGCTCGTCAACGTGGGATCACTTTCGTGGGCTTCACCCCGCAATGCTTGTTGCGTTCGTTGGACAAGTTCATTAATCAGGTCTGCGCGCCATTGAGACCAAGCCGCCGGTCCCGTGGCCTTGGCATCGGCTTCGGTCAGGGCAGCCACGAGGTTGAGTAACTCGGGACGATCCACGTCGCTGTTATCCAGGGCGTGCACCACGGCTGCCACCGTGGCTGGATCGTCGAGGTCGCGACGAGTAGCGGTTTCGGGGAGCAGCAAATGGTGTTGACACAGTTGAATCAGAACAGCGGTGTCGGCCTGATCAAAACCCAGGGCAGGACCCATGGAAGCGATGAGTTGCATTCCTTGATCCGTGTGATCTCCCGGCAGCCCCTTACCCACGTCGTGTAGCAATGCGCCGATCATGAGCAAGTCCGGGCGATGGACTTGTCGGGTTAAGGCGGCTGCTTGAATCGCTGCTTCGATTAAGTGGCGATCAACGGTGTAAATGTGAACAGGGTTGTGTTGTGGCAGAGCGCGCAAACGTTCCCACCCAGGCAACCACCGCGACCACAAACCGGCATGGTCTAAGGCTTCCCAGACCGCGAGTGCTTGAGCACCAGCCCCGAGGAATGACACCAACTCCTCACGCGCATCGCGAGGCCATGGTTGTGGCAGCTCGACCACGGCTTGCGACACCCGCTCAAGAGTCGCCGGAGCAATGCGCAGCCCTCCTTGCGCCGCAGCAGCTGCGACACGCAAACCCAGAACCGGATCATCGAGGTCCGCATCGCGGGCGAGGTGGACTTCCCCGTCAAACTCAACGACACCTTCAGCCAACGGCGTACGCGCAGGGGTCCGCTTATCTTTGCCAAAAAGTCCAGATGTACGACGTGGAGCTTGGTCGCGCTCTACGCGCTGCCACATCGCATCCATGGCATAAGAAATCGTGCGACCAGCTAAACAGACCGAACGCAGCAAATCGTCTGCTTGTTCATAGCCCATTCGCTCAGCAATGGCTGCTTGCTCCTGCAACACCAGTCGATCCGTGGCCCGACCGGTCACCAAGTGCAACTCATCGCGCACATCAAGCAAATGCGTTAAGGCATCAGCCGTGTCGCCGCGCGGAATATCGGCAATCCAGGAAGCCGCAACGGCACGAAGGACAGTAAATTCGCGCAGTCCCCCATAGGAATCTTTCAGGTCTGGCTCCAGCAACCAGGCCACATCGCCCAAGGTTTGTGAACGATGCTCGCCCATGGCTTTGAGGTCGGGCAACACTTTGCGCGCCTTACTGCGCCACAGGTCGAGAGCTTGCTTGTGAACTCCAGCCGTCAGGACTTCATCGCCAGCTAGATGACGAAGGTCAAGAAGCCCAATGCCTGCTTTGAGATCACTCCGTGCGATGGCGATGGCCTGATCTGCTGTGCGCACGCTGTGATCGAGGCGAATCCCGCTGTCCCAGATGGGATACCACAACGCATCGGCGACTTCGGATGTGTGCGAAGACTGTCCCAGCAGCACCAGGTCAAGGTCACTTGATGGAGCGAGTTCCTTACGAGCCAGTGCACCTACCGCCCCTAAAGCAACGGGCAGGTTTCGCGGATTGGCCAAGGCAAAAAGTTCGCCTAACCACTTCTCCACGAGCTCCTGGTACGCAGAGCGCCGCTGTTGTCCGCGAAGGCTGACATCAGCAAACAACGAGTTTCGCGCATCAGTGAAGTCGGCGTTGGCTAGTGCCACCGCCTGCTGGTTCACCGATGGAGAACTCATAAATGCTCGTCGCGCTAAATCGCGTCGACGCCACGCTCTCCCGTTCGGACGCGAACAATGGTTTCGACCGGGATTGCCCAGACCTTGCCATCGCCGATGCGGCCGGTTTGCGCGGCAGCAACAATGGCATCAATCACCGCATCCACATCGGCATCGTCAACGATGACCTCGAGGCGGACCTTGGGGACCAAGTCAACGGTGTACTCAGCGCCACGGTAAACCTCAGTGTGACCCTTTTGTCGTCCGAAGCCACTGGCCTCACTCACTGTCATGCCCTGAACACCTACAGCCTCCAGCGCCTCTTTGACATCGTCGAGCTTGAAAGGCTTGATGATCGCGGTAATCAATTTCATGAGCCGACCTCCGTGTGTGTTGCCCGAGCGGTGCGCTGCCCTAGCGCACCGCCACCTGCTGCTGAAAAGTCGTAGGCCGTTTCGAGATGTTGATCAAGGTCAATTCCGGTGACCTCAGCTTCTTCATCAACGCGAAAGCCCATAACTTTGTTAATCACCCATCCGATCACCAATGTCACGGTGAACGAATAGGCCAGAACCGTGACCACTCCCAGAGTTTGAGTTCCCAGGACTGACCAACCACCGCCATACAAGACGCCGTTCTTACCGGCTGGGTTAGCGATGGTTGTGGCAACAAATCCCAGCGCCAAACAACCGATCACTCCGCCGACGAGGTGTACTCCGAAGACGTCCAAGGAATCATCAAAACCCAATCGAAATTTCAAACCAACGGTGAACGCGCACGCAGCGCCCGCGATAAGGCCAAGGACGACGGCAGCCCATGGAGCGATAAAGCCACATGCCGGTGTGATCGCGACTAGTCCTGCCACGACTCCAGATGCAGCTCCCAAGCTGGTGGCATGCCCATCGCGAATGCGTTCGACAAACAACCAACTCAGCAATCCACCGCACCCGGCCAACACCGTGTTGGTCAAGGCCGTTGCCGCCAGTTGATTCGCACCGAGCGAGGATCCGGCGTTGAAACCAAGCCAGCCGAACCACAGCAAACCAGCGCCCAGCAGAACCAACGGCAAGTTATGGGGCTTCATGGGCGACTTTGGCCAGCCGACGCGGCGACCAATGATCAAGGCCAGAGCCAAGCCGCTGGCACCGGAATTAATCTCCACCACCGTCCCGCCCGCAAAGTCCAAGATCCCCCGGTTGGCGAGCCAACCCGCTCCTGGTCCACCGAGTTGATCGCCACCAAAGTCAAAGACCCAGTGCGCGACGGGGAAATACACCAACGTGACCCACGCGGCTACAAAGACTGCCCACGAGGAAAACTTCGCGCGATCGGCAATTGACCCAGAGATTAAGGCCACCGTGATGATGGCGAACATCAACTGGAACATCGCAAAGGCGAGAGCGGGAATCGGGTACTTGCCGCCATTGACTGCGAGTTGATTGAGCAACTCACCCAGACCAAGGGAGTCAAAACCACCGAAGAATCCGTTGCCAGAATCACCGAAGGAAATCGAGAACCCGAACAAAGCCCACAACACACCAACGATGCCCACCGCAATAAATGTCATCATCATCATGTTGAGCGAACTCTTAGCTCGAACCAAGCCGCCATAGAACAGTGCTAGGCCGGGAGCCATGACAAAGACCAAGGCGGTACAGAGCAACACCCACGAAGTGTCGCCAGCGCTTAATTGCATTACGAAGGCTCCTGAGACTGCAGGACTCGCGCGGTTCGCGGCCCAAGGACGCCACCAACAGTAGAGGTGAAGTCGTACGCAGATTCAAGGTGTTGGTCAAGATCGATACCGGCGACTTCGGCATCTGGATCGATGCGTAGACCCATCAGCTTCTTAAGGATTAGGGCGATGACCAGGGTGACGACGAAGGAATAGGCCAGGACGCTGAAGGCTCCCAAGGCTTGCACGCCCAGCAAGTCCCAGCCGCCGCCGTAGAACAATCCTTTGGCTCCCCACGTGAAGGCGGAGTCTCCCGATCCCGTAGTGAACGAGGTGCCAAAGAAGCCGATGGCCAAACAGCCGAAGATGCCGGCGACCAAGTGGACTCCGACAACGTCGAGCGAGTCATCCAAGCCGAAGCGGAACTTCAAGGAAACAGCAAAGGCGCAGATGATGCCGGCTAGTAATCCGATGACCACCGCAGCCCAAGGTGCAACGAAGGCACAAGCCGGGGTAATCGCGACCAATCCAGCAACTGCTCCTGAGGCCGCACCCAAACTCGTGGGGTGACCTTCCCGGATACGGTCAACGATGAGCCAACCGATCAAGGCCGCGGCCGTCGCCACCATCGTGTTGGTAAAAGCCAACGCAGCTTGTCCACTTGCACCCAAGGCTGAACCTGCGTTAAAGCCAAACCAGCCAAACCACAGCAATCCGGCTCCCAAAATCACCAAGGGCAAGTTATGCGGCTTCATTGGCGACTTCGGCCATCCGATGCGCTTGCCCAAAACCAGCGCCAGAGCAAGACCAGCGGCACCGGCGTTGATGTGAACCGCCGTGCCACCAGCGAAGTCTTCAATTCCGCGCGAGGCAAGCCAGCCGGCACCCGTAGAGTCCGAACCACCGAAGTCGAATACCCAGTGCGCCACGGGGAAATACACCACGGTGACCCACACCGCAACAAACACGGCCCATGCCGAGAACTTCATGCGGTCGGCAACAGCTCCGGAAATCAAGGCTGGCGTAATGACCGCGAACATCAACTGGAACATCACAAAGGACAGCAGCGGAATGGGATAGGCCGCGCCGTTTTCGGTGATCTGGTTTACCGCTGAACCCAGGCCACTGAAATCGATGGTGCCGATGAACTTGCTCGTGCCATTGCCGAAGGCGAGCGAGTAACCAAAGATCACCCATAACACCGAAACGATGCCGATAGAAATCATCGACATCATCATCATGTTGAGCACGCTCTTGGCGCGGGTCATCCCGCCATAGAAAAATGCCAATCCCGGCGTCATCAGGAGCACCAACGCGGCGCTAATGAGCACCCACGCGGTATCGCCAGCATTGATTTCCATCGAGACCTCCAGCACGTATGTTCAGCCCAGCGGTGGACTGTGGTTCATACCGTGCCTGAGGCGTATTGCGAAAACGCGCCGTCGATGTTTCGGCGGCGAAACAAAGCCTGGAATCGTGTGAACAATGCGTTACACGCAGAAACAGGAGTAACAAGACCTACGGGGTCAAGAGCTCATCCACGAAGGTCACCACTTCAAAGGGGGCCAAGTCATCTGGACCTTCACCCAGGCCCACCAGCTTGACCGGCACTCCAAGTTCACGCTGCACGGCGATGATGATTCCACCCTTGGCGCTGCCATCAAGCTTGGTCAAGGCAATGCCGGTCAACTGAACGGCATCGGCGAATGTCTTGGCCTGAACCAAACCGTTTTGCCCAGTGGTGGCGTCAATGACTAAGAGCACTTCAGTTACGGGTGCCTTCTTTTCAATGACGCGCTGGATCTTGCTCAATTCATCCATCAGGCCAGTCTTGGTGTGCAGACGACCAGCGGTGTCCACAATGACGACATCGACATCGTTGTCCACTCCTGCGGAGACTGCTTCAAAGGCAACGCTGGCTGGATCAGCGCCTTCAGCGCCACGAACCACGGGCACACCGGCACGCTCTCCCCAGGTGACCAACTGCTCGGCAGCGGCAGCGCGAAAAGTATCGGCTGCGCCGAGCAAGACATCGTGATCCTCGGATGCCAAGAGTCGTGCCAACTTGCCCGTCGTTGTGGTCTTTCCTGTGCCATTGACTCCGACTACCAGGACGACAGCCGGAAGATCGCCCGAACGCTCCACTGCCAAGGATCGATCAAGTGCGGGGTTAATGGCGTCAATCAAGACCCCCCTGACCACACCCTGCAAATCCGCTGGATCACTCAGAGCTCGGGATCGTGCAATCTCTTGAACGGCTTGAACGATCTCGAACGCTGACTCCACGCCCACGTCAGCCATGATCAACGTGTCCGTCAGGTCTTGCCAAACCTCATCGTCTAGTCGATCACGACTAAATACGGCGAACAGTCCCCGTCCAAGCGCGTTGTTTGATCCGCCCAGTCGTGAACGCAAGCGCTGCATGCGAGAAATTTCAGGTTCAGCACTGACGACGGGCTCGCTGGCAATTCCTGATTCAACGACCGCCTCAGAAACACCCCCAACCTGCTCCACAGTGGTCGGTCCGGCCACTTCCGAACCGACGCCCGGCGTATCACCATCACCTGAACCCACACCAGGTGCTGACCGCAGTTCCTCGGGCTGATGTGTCGACTCAATGGCATCGACTTCCTTGGCCCGGCGTGCAATAAAGGCGATGACCGCGGTCGCCGCAATGACGACGCCGAGGATGAGCAGCAAGGTAGTGACGTCCATAACGACCAATCTTGAGGAAGGAGTTACACCGAGTGGCTACACGCCGGCTGGAACGGCATGCCCATCGGCTCGTGGCTCAGGCTCAATACCTTCTTCACTCTCGCGTAGGCGCTGACTGATCACCGTCGTCACACCATCACCTCGCATGCTCACGCCATATAACGCATCGGCGATTTCCATCGTGCGCTTTTGGTGAGTGATGATGATGAGCTGACTGTTTTCGCGCAACTCCTCCATCACGGCAATCAAGCGCTGCAAGTTGACATCGTCAAGGGCCGCTTCGACTTCGTCCATCACGTAGAACGGGCTGGGGCGAGCCTTAAACAAGGCGACCAAGAAGGCAACAGCGGTCAAGGAACGCTCGCCACCGGAAAGGAGCGACAAGCGCTTGATCTTCTTGCCCGGCGGGCGCGCTTCAACATCAACACCACTGCTCAACATGTCCGTGGGGTCAGTCAAAATCAAGCGACCGTCACCACCGGGGAACAAGCGGCTAAAGACGCCTTCAAATTCGCGAGCCACATCGTGATACGCCTCGGTGAATACCTCTTCGATGCGCTCATCGACTTGCTTGACGATCTCAAGCAGGTCGCGCTTGGTGTTCTTGAGGTCTTCGAGCTGCTCGGTGAGGAACTTCAGGCGCTCTTCCAACGCCGAGAACTCCTCGAGGGCCAGTGGGTTGACCTTGCCCAACAGGTTCAAGTCACGTTCAGCGGCGCGAAGACGCTTTTCCTGCTCCACGCGAACATAAGGAATCGGGTCACCCTCAACGGGTTCACCCTGTTCGTCGTATTCGACGTCAGCATCGGGTTCGCGCATCGACGGCGGGATGAGTTGGTCCGGGCCGTATTCGGCGAGCAGGGCCTCTGAAGCAACTCCGAATTCCTCAAGCGCGCGCGTTTCGACCTGCTCAATGCGCATACGTTGCTCAGCACGAGCCACTTCATCGCGGTGGACTACGTCAGTGAGCTTTTCAATGCGAGCCGACAGGTCGCGAATGCGAGTACGCAACCCAATCATCTCGGCGTCACGTTGCTCGCGAGCCTTTTCTGCTTCCTGGCGCGACACTGTCGCGGCCGTTAGCGAGACTTCAAGGCGAGCCAAGGCAATGTTTGCGCCAGAGGCCACCGCACGAGCTACGGCTGATTCGCGTGCACGGCGTTCGCGTCGAGCAACCGCGCGAGCGCGAGCATCGCGTTCACCTTGGGCAGTTTGCATCAAGTTCTCAATGCGACTGGTGACAGCAAACGCACGTTCTTCGTCCGTGCGCAAGGTCAATCGAGCTTCCACCTCTTTGGCTCGCAGCGCGGCCGATTGGGCGGCCAGCGATTCACGCAAGGCTTGGTCAGGTCCCACACTTTCGGCCTGACTCTCCGCCACACCTAGCTCGGCCTGCAGTTCAGCGACCTTCGCAAGGTCTGCTTCGTAGGCTTCTTGCGCCGTGACCAGTGCTTGTTCGAGGCGTTCGGCTTCGGCAGTGGCGCTACGAGCCAACGAACCGAGCTCACCCAACTTCTCGGCAACCGCGGCCATCCGCGCGTCAGATTCGTGCAACTGCGTCAAGGCATTTTCAACGCTGGTTTGAGCTTGCAAACGCTCTTCGACCGCACCGGTCAGGGCAAAGCGAGCGCGTTCAACTCGGTGATTGGCCTCGTCCAGCTTTGAGCGACATTCATCGACTGCAGCCTGGACTTCGATGAGCGACGGAACAGCACTCGATCCACCAACGATCAATCCCGCGGTCACCACATCGCCATCAGATGTCACCGCACGCAAACCGGGTTGGGCGGCTACCGCATCACGAGCCGCGGCCAAGGAGTTGACCAAGACGGTGTCTCGCAAAACAGCACTTAACGCGGGGCGCAGCGAATCAGGCACCGTCAATGCATCAATAGCCCAGCGAGCACCACTAGGAAGCGAGGCATTGGATGCAGCGCTTTGCGGAGCATCGGCCACGATGATGCCGGCGCGTCCACCGTCGTCAGACTTCAACAACTCAACGGCCGAGACCGCAGAGCCGCTTGAGGACACGGCCACCGCATCGGCGGCTGTTCCCAGCGCGGCAGCAATTGCCGTTTCGGTTCCCGCCTCGACCGTAATGAGTGAGGCGACCGAGCCGAGCAAACCAGTGACGCGCTGCCCCGCCGCCAACAACGCGGCCGATCCATCCTTGCGGGCCATACCCAGTTCAAGAGCTTCCAAGCGCGCGGTTAACCCTGCGCGATCGCGATCAGCACTCTGCTCGTCATTGCGCAATTGCTCCACGACTTTTTCGGCTGAGGTAAAGCGCTCAACCGCTTGCGCGTGTACTTCATCCAGGTCAACTTCGGTGTTGTCGAGTCCGGCAACCTGAGTTTCTAGAGCGGTAAAGGACTGGTGAGCTTCGTCGGCTCGTGCCACCGCTTGCTCACGCGATGTGGTGAGGCGATCGATTTCCGCCTTGCGTGTTTCAGCTCGGGACCGCGCCGAGTCGACTTGACCGGCGCGCTGGGCCAAACCTTCACGACGATCCGCAAGCGCACGTGCAGCATCGGCCATGGCTTGCTCGACTTCGGCGACTTCTGCTTCTGCCGCCGCTCGTTCAGCAATGACCGCATCCAAGGCCAGGCGATCTTGGGCAACCACTTCCTGGGCTGCTGTTTCCTGATCCTTCAAACTCGCGGCTTCGGCCTCAAAGGTCTCGGGGTCACGGGCGCCGGTGTCTTCTTCGGGTTCCGGGGCACTGAGGCGCACGCGCTCGGTAGCAAGTTCAGCTGTGCCGCGCAGGCGCTCCTTGAGCGAGGACAACGCGAACCAGGTCTCTTGGGCTGCGGTCAGCGCTGGGGCTTGTTCAGCGGCTTCGGTTTGAACTTCGGCTTCACGGGCCAATTCAGAGGTCAGCAACGATTCCAACTGTGCGCGCTGTGCTCGGAAGGATTCCTCATCCGCGCTTTCGGCATCGGAAATCCTGCGCAACTGCACCAGGTCATCGGCCATCAAACGCAGTCGCGCATCGCGAACGTCGCTTTGAATCACAGCGGCTCGGCGCGCGGCTTGTGCTTGACGACCCAACGGCTTGAGCTGGCGACGCAATTCAGCGGTTAAGTCGGAAACGCGTGTGAGGTTTCCTTCCATCGCATCCAATTTGCGCAATGCTTTTTCTTTGCGCTTGCGGTGCTTGAGCACACCTGCGGCTTCTTCAATAAAACCGCGACGCTCTTCGGGGTTGGCCTGCAAGATCGTGTCTAACTGACCTTGACCCACGATGACGTGCATTTCACGACCGATGCCCGAGTCGGAAAGAAGTTCCTGGATATCGAGCAAGCGGCAGGACTCGCCATTGATGGCGTAGTCCGAACCACCATTGCGGAACATCGTGCGCGAAATAGTGACTTCGGCGTACTCAATGGGAAGTGCCCCATCGGAGTTATCAATGGTCAACATGACTTCGGCACGGCCAAGCGGTGCGCGCTCAGCGGTTCCAGCGAAGATGACGTCGTCCATCTTGCCGCCACGCAGCGACTTGGCGCCCTGCTCGCCCATCACCCAGGCGAGGGCATCCACCACATTGGATTTACCCGAGCCGTTGGGGCCCACCACGCACGTAATGCCCGGTTCGAAGCGCAGCGTCGTCGACGATGCGAAGGATTTGAATCCTCGCACTGTCAAACTTTTCAGATGCACGCGCTGAACTCCGTAAAAGCACCTGCTGGAACGCGCTGATCACTCAGTCGAAACAACAGTTAGGGCGAGGGGAAGGCCAGGTCCCACTCTACCCATGGGCTAGACCCGCCTGCGGGTGGATCAGTGAAATCACAACCGCACATGATCTCGGCTTCGCCCCAGCCTTTAGTCGGGCAAGTGAGTCACCAATGTGCGTTCGGTGGCGTGCGTTGACACTGGGGACAGCGAAAGGACGAACGGTTCATAAAGGGCTCACGAACGATCCCGCGACCACATCGACGGCATGGCAAAGCCTCGCGGCCATAGACGTTCAGGGATCGCTCGAAATACCCACTAGAACCATTGACGTCGACGTACAAACTGTCAAAGGACGTGCCCCCTTGAGCCAAGGCCGCAGCCATCACATCTGTGGCATGGCCAACCAATTCAGCCACCTGTGGTCGAGTAAATGCGGACGTGGGGCGGGCGAAGTGTCGGCGAGCAAGCCAGAGGGCTTCGTCGGCATAGATATTGCCAATCCCCGAGATCAGACGTTGATCCAACAGCGCCCGTTTGATGCCGGTCTGCCGGCTGCGCAAGCGTTTGGCCACTGCGGTCAGATCAAAGCCAGGCTCAAAAGGATCCGGGGCGATGTGGTGCACCGACTCGGGCACCCAACGACCCGCCCAGGGTTCGCGAACCAAGGGCTCAATGCGCAGTCCTCCGAAGGTGCGCTGATCAACAAAACGCAATTCCCGGCCCGCATCGGTGAACCGAATGCGCACATGAAGGTGCTTTTCGTCTAACTCCCCCTGCGGTTGCATCAATAGCTGACCGCTCATACCCAGATGAGCTAACAGTGCTTCCCCATCATCGAGTGTGAGCCACAAGAATTTGCCGCGTCGTTCCACGGATTCGACCGTGCGACCGCGCAACCGATCCGCAAAGTCAGTGGGACCTGCAACGTGGTGACGAATCGACCGAGCCAAAGTGACATCAACATCGGCGATGGTTCGGCCGGCTACCCAACGAGCCAAACCCGAACGCACCACTTCAACTTCAGGAAGCTCCGGCATCTACTCGCCCGCAGGGATCGTCTCGGGTTGTTCATTAAGCACTAGCCAGGCCGCTTGAGCTGCAGCCTGCTCGGCTTCCTTTTTGTTCTTGCCCTGGCCTTGGCCGAAGTCAGCCTCCCCCATGTGCACGGTGGCAACAAAGGATTTTTGATGGTCAGGTCCGCTTTCGGTCACGCTGTAACGCGGAACACCCACACCACGCAGTGCTGCCAGCTCCTGCAAAGAGGTTTTCCAATCAAGTCCGGCACCCATGGACGATGCTGCGGCGATGAGGCCATCAAAGAGGTGATGAACCAACTCGGCGGCAACGGCCAGCCCCTGATCGATGTAGACCGCGCCGAGCAAAGCCTCAACAGTGTCGGCCACGATGCTGGCCTTGTCTCGACCACCGGTGGTTTCTTCGCCCTTGCCCAGGCGAATGAATTCGCCCAGACCGAAACCGCGACCAATATCGGCTAGTGCCCGCATGTTCACCACAGCCGCGCGCAATTTTGCCAATTGTCCTTCGGGTAAATCAGGATGACGGCGATACAACGTGTCAGTGACCACGATGCCCAACACGGAGTCGCCGAGAAATTCCAGTCGCTCGTTAGTGGGAATTCCACCGTTTTCGTAGGAGTAAGAACGGTGCGTTAAGGCACGTTCCAGGATTTCGGAGCCAACATTGACTCCGATGCGCTCACAGAGGATGGAAATATCGGCGTTGTGGGTCGATGAAACGCTCATGACTACCGCTTACCATCGTCCGACACAGCTAACTGGTCGGCGATGCGAGCCACCAGATCAGAACGAACACCGCGAACAGCTAACGCGACATACGCTGCAATTTCCTCAGCCGAGGATGCGCCGTGACCCACCACGCTGACTCCGTTAATCCCCAACAAGATGGCGCCGGCGTGCGTCCCCACCGCGAACGACCGGCCCACTTCCAACGCTGGCTCGGGGTCTGCATAACGTCGTGAAATCGCCTCAGCCGTGTTCAGTGCGGCGCCCTCTATCGCCTTCAGGACGACATTGCCGGTAAAGCCATCGGTCACGATGACATCTGCAATACCGCCAAGAGCAACATCGTCGCCTTCAACGGGCCCCACATACCGGAGGTTGAGGTCAAGGAATTCGTCATGCGCGAGGCGACGCAAGGCATCACCCTTGCCAGGTTCACTACCAATGGTCAGCAAACCAACGGCTGGATCATCGGACAATCCCAAAGCAATCGCGAAGGCTCGGCCACTGTTGGCGAATTGAGCCAAGAGTTCAGGTGTGGCGTCGACTGTTCCACCCACATCAAGCAAGACAACCGAATGATGAACAGCAGGGACGACAACAGCAACGGCTGCTCGGGTGACGCCTTCAAGGCGACCGATCGTCAAAGTCGCTGCGGCAAGTACTCCACCGGTGTGCCCAACAGAGACCGAAGCTTGGGCCCGTTGATCACGTACTAATTCAGCAGCAACTTGTACCGAAACGTCAGGTCGAGTGCGAATAGCTCGAACAGGATCTTCGTCCATCGCCAGCGCTGAGCCAGCGGATGCGTACTCCACACGATCGGCGATTCCGCGATCGGCGGCCAAGGCGTGGGTGAGGTCTGTCGGGCCCACGAGGATGAGGTCAACGCCGGATTGCTGGTCTAGGACCTGCAGTGCGGCATCGGCCACGACCTCGGGACCGTCATCTCCACCCAAGACATCAAGGGCCACGGTGACGCGAACCGAAGTGTCCGCGCCGTGATCCCTGTCCGTAGGCAGGGTCATCGTGGATCTAGACGTCGAGGATCTGACGACCGTCGTAACGACCGTCTTCGTCAACGCGGTGAGGAACCGAGTACTCGACTTGGCCGTTGACGATGCGCTTGTTGATCTGAGGCAACTTCGCCTTCCAGTTAGCCCTACGGCTACGGGTGTTGCTGCGCGACGTCTTGCGCTTGGGGACAGCCACGATGGCCTACTTTCCTGTCAGCCGGCACTGATGCCGGATTGATTACAGCTCTGGTTCTTGCGCTTGCACATCAAGCAAAGCTGCCCAACGGGCATCGATGATGTCGTGCTTGTGTGTTGGGTCGTCCGCCAAGCGTGCTCCACATTCAGAACACAGCCCCGGGCAATCGTCCCTACACACAGGTGCGAGTGGAAGTGCAGTGACGATGAGGTCACGCAAAACCGGCTCAAGGTCTAGCTCGTCGCCACCAAAGCGCAGGACTTCTTCGTCCTCATCTTCGAGCGGCTGGTCTTCGTAAAAGAACAATTCCTGGAAGGTGTGATCAACATCAGATGTGATCTCGTCCAGGCATCGTGCACATTCTCCGACCAAGTGTGCGTGAACCGAACCGGTTGCCAGCACACCTTGTTCCAAAGATTCAATCCGCACCGTAAGGAACAGATCCGAACCTTGTGGAACCCCGATCACAGCGATACCGAGGTCCTCGGGAGCCGGGACTGTGCGTTCGACTTCAATCATTGAGCCCGCTTTGCGACCGAGGTCGATCAGATCAACCACGAGCGAGGAAGCAGATGACAAAGACACAGCGCAATCCATGCGTTAAAGAACCCCGACCCCAACTGGGATCAGAAGGATAAGAGTACCGGAGGCTTAGTACTGCCCCTCAGGGCCATCATCAGCGCCGAAAACGGGGATGTCGCCGGTCAGGTCCATCTCGTCAACCTGCTGGTCGGCCCGAATCTTGTCACGGCCACGCTGGACTGAGCGCAATGTCTTATCGAGGACCACTTCGAAGTTCGCCAACTTGCCGTCCACGTAGTTGTCCACGTCCTGGGCCTTGGCCTCGGCAATTGCTTCCGCCTCAGCAACAATCCGCTCGGCCTCGCGGTTGGCTTCAACAACGACTTCCTCTTCGGCCACCAGTCGAGCCTGCTCGGCATAGGCCGCATCAATGATGGCCTTGCTTTGGTCGCGAGCCTCCGCGACGACAGCGTCACGCTGCGTCAACACTTTTTGGGCATCGCCTAATTGACTGGGCAAACTACGGCGAGCGTCCTCAATCAAGTCCAAAACGTCGTCGCGGTGGACCATGCAAGAAGCTGACATCGGCACAGCGCGCGCATCGCGAATGAGAGCTTCCAAACGAGTCAAAACGGTATCGACGTCCACAGTGATCCTCCGACGAACTGACTGGGTGATGGGGCAAATCTAATCCGGGCGGCAAATCAGCGATCAGGCGAGTCGTTCTTTCAGACTCTTGAGCACCGAATCAGGCACGAGGCCGGTGACATCCCCGCCGTGGCCTGCAATCTCTTTGACCAAACTTGACGACAAGTAGCCGTACACCGGATTTGTTGAAACAAACAAGGTCTCGATGCCGGTCAGGCGGTTGTTCATCTGTGCCATCT
>CALQPL010000002.1 GCA_943332445.1 Bifidobacterium breve | reverse complement strand
GGTTGGGCGTCGTCAATTGATCGACCACTTCTTGAAGACCAAGGCGCATTCACCAGAGCTTGATAACGATGTCATGCGCGACCAAGTTGCATCGGCTACTTCTGGCTACACGCCCGTGATGATTGAGCATCTCTTTGACGAAGCGCTGGTCAATGCCGTTCGTCGTGGACAGCGGGAAATGTCGATGGGTGATGTTGAACGGGCCCGCATGGTCGAGGAAGTTGGACTTGGCCAGCCCGTTGCCTACACCGATCATGAACGCAAACTCATTTCCACGCATGAAGCCGGTCACGCCGTTGCTGCTTACCTGTGCGCACCAGAGCGTCGTCTGGAGATCTTGACCATCATCAAGCGCCGACAGGCCCTGGGAATGTTGGCCCACGGCGATGCTGATGACGTGTTTACTCGCTCGCGCACGGAAATGCTGGCTCTCATTCGTATTGCCATGGCTGGACAGGTGGCCGAGGAACTGTTCTTCGGTGACATCTCCACCGGCCCTGGAGGCGACTTGCTCTATGCCACCAATGTTGCCTGCGAAATGGTGGGCTCGGTGGGTATGACGGACACGTTGATCTCTTTCGCCGCAGTACAAAACGGCGCCTTCAATGGCAGCAACATCGTGGGTCGAGTCCTCAGCGATGCTGACGGGCGAGCCCGGGTTGAAAAGCTATTGCAGGAGCAGAAAGCGGCCGTGAAGATTCTGCTGACTCAGAACCGTCATCTGGTGGAAGCCTTGCGTGATGCGCTGATGGTGCGAGAAGAATTGATTGGTCGCGAAATCACCGACGTCATTGAGTCGGCTGGCGGCATGCAACGCGCAAGCTCGATTGATGTGCGAGCCGATGCGACGGAGCGAGCCTAAATACTCCATAGTGTGAGGGTGAATCCCAGTCCTCGCCGGTTTTCGTGGTTCCTCCCGGTTCTGTGTGCCTACCTAGTGGGCGTTATCGCGGCAACGGTTGGGTGCTTTTGGCAATCAGGGCAAAGCATCCTGGGATCGGTAGCCGTTCCGGTTGGTCTCGTGGCAGCGCTGTTTGTCACCTGGCTCGGAGGGCGGATTGTCGTGACGTCAACGTCCCAACGGTGGGCACCAACCGCTTATGCGGTGGCCTTTATTCAGATGGTCCTGACCCTCACAGCGACGACAGCGGCGGGCGATGTGGTGGTGGCCGCGACCTGGTACGGCTACTCGTTCCTGATTCTCAGCTTGCTCATCGTTGCCCTTACTGCGGTTCGACACGGCATGTTTGGGCCCCGACGACTGCGATAAGCACCTGCTCTGCCGGATTGTCGGAACCGGATGGAGGTTCCGCGCCGTCATAGGATGAACCCGCCGAAACGTCGGCGACTGTGTCTAGAGGATGGCAACAACGTGGCAAGCGGCACTACCGGACAGTTAACCGCTGCCGAACTCTCAGCCCGGCGACTTCGCCGTAGGTTGGTCATTGCCGCAGTTTTTGCCGTCTCACTGATCTTGATTGTGTTGAACGCCAATGCTCGAGGCAATGTCCCCTCGGGCACGACGGTTGAGGGCGTTTCCATTGGCGGATTGAGTGCTGAACAAGCCACGTCTGTTTTGACCAAGAAGCTGGCGCCTCGCATTAAGAAGGACATCACGCTGACCGCCGATGGTCGCGAGGTCACGGTCGATGCCCAAAAGGCCGGGCTAGCACTCGATGCTGAGAGCACGGTGTCTAAGGCCACCTCGCTGACGGGTACTGGAAATGTTTTTTCTCGGCTCTTCGGCAAGGGTGGCGCTATTGAGCCGGTTTATACGGTCAACCAGAGCGCCCTTGATCGATCCATTGCCAAGATTTCGAAAAAACTGAACCGGGGCGTGGTGGACGGTGGCCTGGCCTTTAGTGGCACCACTGTTGAGGCGATCGAACCCGAGGCGGGCAAGGGAGTCAGCGCCGAAAGCGTGACCTCCGCGTTGTTAGCTACCGCTTTGGCCAAGAATCGCAAGCATGAAATCATCCTTGAGGACATCCAGCCCGCGTTGAGTTCGCAACAGGTGCAAGAGGCGTTGAACTCCTTGGGTCAAACGGTCGTTTCCGGGCCAATCTCCTTAGAAGTGTCCGTTCCTGGTACTGACGAATCGGCTGGGATCAACAAAACTGTCACGTTGCCGATCCGTCGACTGTCACCTTTCCTGAGCACTGCCGTTGTGGACAAGAAGATTCAGATGGCGGTCAATGCCAATGCGTTGATCAAAAACTTGCAAAAGGATTTGGCGGGTTTGCAAGAGCCTGCTCGTGATGCAACCTTCCGCATCAGTAATGGCAAGCCAGTAATTCTTCCCTCACGTGATGGTCAGCAAGTCAATGCCCAAGCCCTTGGTGGCGCAGTGGCTCGAGCACTCTCGAGCGATGAAGATCGGGTAGCCGATGTCGGATTGACCACTCAACCGGCCGCATTTACTACCGAAGATGCCAAGAAGCTCGGTGTTGTTGAAAAGATTTCTACCTTTACTCAGCCCTTCCCTTACGCGCCCTATCGGTACCAAAACATTGGTCAGGCCGCCAAGCGGGTGAACAAGACCTTGCTCAAGCCCGGCGATGTGTTCTCGCTGAACTCCATTGCGAAAGAGCGCACTCCTGAAAATGGTTACACCACAGGGTTTGTCATCAAGTCCGGTCGCTTGCAAGAAGACCTGGGTGGGGGCGTCTCAACGATGGCTACCGCTACGTGGCACGCCGCTTTCTTTGCTGGTCTAGAGCGCATTGAGCAGCGGGCACACTCGTTCTACATTTCGCGGTACCAGCCTGGCTTGGAAGCCACCGTGGCATGGGGCACGCTGGACTTGAAGTTCCGCAATGATTCGCCGAACGGAGTGTTCGTTACGGCAGTTCGTGGGCGCAACTTCGTGCGCGTGACGATGTGGGGTACCAAGCGCTACGACATCGAAGCTGATTCGGGTCCACGTACCAACCCCAAGCCGTACGCCACCGTCACTGACACCAGCGCAACGTGCACGCCACAAGATGGTGTGAGTGGATTCAAGATTGTGGTGACTCGGGTATTCAAACTCAATGGCAAAGAAGTCAAGCGCGAGCCGTTGACCACGACGTACAACCCGGCCGCCGACATCACCTGCAAAAAGCCCAAGCCCACTCCCGCGCCGACTCCGACCACAACGGCGAAGCCGACAGTCAAGCCCACTCCGAAGCCCACGGGTTAAGTAAGCGGTAACCAGGCCGGTTAAGCCAAGCTCCAACTTTGTCCGTCTTTGGAATCGGCCACCAGAACTCCCAAGCTCGCCAGTTCGTCGCGCAGCGAGTCTGACGCAGCCCAGTCCTTGTCCGTTCGAGCCTGGGCGCGCGCGTCGAGGAGTGCTTGAGCGCCAGCGGGCAATTCCTGTGCCACTACCGGCTTGCCGACTTCGCGTACCAGATCAAGACCTAACAGTCGGTCGAGGTAGTTGAACGTTTCGAAGCGTGCACCGGCCTCCACGCTGTCGTCCTTTTCCAACCGCCGCAAGGCTTGAATGGCACGAGGAGTATCGAGGTCTTCGTTAAATGCATCGACGACAGCCACACGAGTGGGTTCGTGCATCGGCGCCGAAGGCTCCTCAGCCCATTGCGCAATCTTGGTTCTCCACCGGGTCAAGGTGGTGGCCGCGGATTCGATCGCGTTCCACGTCAAGTTCATCTGCTGGCGGTAGTTGTGCTCTAAGAAGCACAAGCGCAAAGCCAAGGGGTCAATGCCACGATCGATCACATCTTGGAGAAGCAAAACGTTGCCCGTGGACTTGGCCATCTTGCGACCGTCAAAGAGCAAGTGCTCGGCGTGAACCCAATGCCGTACGACTTCTTTGCCGACGGCTGCATCAGATTGTGCCTTCTCGTCTTCGTGGTGCGGGAAGCGAAGGTCAATGCCACCGGTGTGTACGTCAATGGTGTCGCCCAAGTGATGAACGCTCATCGCCGAACACTCCACGTGCCAACCGGGGAATCCCACACCCCACGGCGTATCCCACACCAATTGGGTACGGGTGTCGCCGGCGACTTTCCACAAAGCCCAGTCCGCGTGAAAACGCTTGCGACCACTGGCTTCCGGGTCCTCTTCGATAGCAAAACGCGTACCGGGCCGCAGGGCGTCGAGCTTGTTGCCACTGATCGCCCCGTAGTTGTCGATGGAGCGGGCATCGAAGTACACCGAGCCATCGCCACCGACGTAAGCATTGTCGTTGTCAATAAGTTTTTGAATCAGTTCAATCATCAAGTCAATGGATTCGGATGCTCGCGGGGCAATATCTGCGGGCGCAATGTTTAAGCGGGACAAGTCCGCGAGGTAGGCATCTTCGTAGAAACGGGCCACATCAAGTGCACTTCGATTTTCCTGCTTGGCCTGACTCAAGATCTTGTCTTCGCCGGCTTCATCCAACCCACGGTCGTCAGCCATGTGTCCCACGTCGGTGATGTTTTGCACGACGGTGACCTGAAGCCCTTGCAACGTGGCAACGCGACGGATCAGATCCGACAGCAAAAATGTGCGAAGGTTGCCCACGTGGGCGAAGCGGTACACCGTGGGTCCACACGCATAGATCGACAAGCGTCCCGGTGTCGATGGCTCAATTTTTTCCACGCGACGAGTGCGAGTATCGGTTAAGTGCAGCAACTCGACTCCAGGTGGTGGTTGGCTGTTTAGCGTACGCAAGGTTGGGGGATTAGGCGCGTTCACGGGATCGTTTGGGCTCCGGTGGGATGACCTTGGCCGCGACGATCTTTGCTCGTTCGATTCTGATCACCTCACCATCGCGTTTGACCACTTCTGCCATCGTCTCAGTCCAGATCTGTAGGTGGCCCAAAACGTCCGTCATCAGGACGTTCGGATCGGTGGGGCCTTCGCCCCTGAGGAGATAGCGGATGCTCACCCGCTCACCGATGGAATCCTCCGTCAGAGCCACGATAAATCGGGCCCCGTGGGCGATCTGGGGTCGTCGCGCAGGGGGGTCAAAAGGGGGCGAATCAGGCGACACGAGCAACCCCCACGGTGACATTGGTATTCGGGATCGCAATACTAGGGCGACCGACGCGAAGTCGTCGGCTAACTCGGGAAGGAACCGCACGTGACCTACGTGATCGCGCAGCCTTGTGTTGACCTTAAAGACAAGTCTTGCATCGAAGAATGTCCTGTTGACTGCATTTACGAAGGTGGCCGGATGCTCTACATCCAGCCTGATGAGTGCGTTGACTGCGGTGCCTGCGAACCGGTTTGCCCTGTTGAAGCAATCTTCTACGAAGACGATGTCCCCACTGAGTGGACGCCGTTTACTTCTGCCAATGTCGAATTCTTTGAAGGCGTGGGTTCACCCGGAGGAGCAGCTCGAGTTGGCGCAGCCGATCGCGATGCTGCCATGGTGACTGGCCTGCCGCCGCAGGAGCACAACGAATAACGTGGCGTCATTCGCGACATCCTCTAACGCTCCTTTGTCGCGTTTACCCGCATTTCCCTGGGATTTAATTGCTAGCCACGCTCAGCGTGCGGCCGAACACCCAGACGGACTGGTTGACCTCAGCGTCGGCACGCCCGTAGACCCGACTCCCGATGTGATTCAGGCTGCGTTGGTTGAAGCAGCTAATTCACCTGGATACCCAACAACGCATGGCACCGTGGAGTTTCGTCAAGCTGCTGTGAAGTGGATGGCACGCTCGGCCGGCGCGATCGATGTTGACCCTGCAGCGGTGCTTCCAGTAATTGGCACCAAAGAAATCGTTGCGTGGTTGCCCACGATGCTCGGTGTTGGTGCTGGGCAACGAATCGTCATTCCTGAATTGGCCTACCCGACCTACGACGTTGGTGCGCGTTTGAGCCAAGCCGAGCCAGTCGTTGCGGCTGACCCCACGCTGGTTGAGGGCGATGTCTCGATGGTGTGGATTAATTCACCGTCCAATCCCACGGGCGAAGTGCTCAGTGCTGAACGCATGCGAGCCATAGTTGATTGGGCGCGCGATCGTGGAGCACTGGTGGTCTCGGACGAGTGTTATCTCGAGTTGGGGTGGACTGCGCAGCCGGTCTCTGTCCTTGACCCAGACGTCTGCGGTGGCTCCAGCGAGGGCGTCCTTGCGGTGCATTCGTTGTCCAAGCGTTCCAATCTTGCGGGTTACCGATGTGGCTTTGTCGCTGGCGACGAACGTGTCATCGCAGAACTAGTGGAACTACGTAAGCACGCAGGCATGATGGTTTCTGGACCCGTTCAGGCCGCAGCTACGGCCGCTCTCAATGACGACGCGCATGTGGCCGTTCAGCGCGAGCGTTATGCCGCTCGACGCGAACTCTTAGCCCAAGCTTTGATCTCAGCGGGTTTTTCCATCAGCCACTCAAACGCTGGTTTGTATCTGTGGGCCAGCCGAGGCGAGCCGGCGCTAGCGAGCGTGGCATGGCTGGCGGAACGAGGCATCCTGGTGGCTCCAGGCACGTTCTATGGATCAGCTGGGGCCGAACACGTCAGGGTCGCTCTGACCGCGACAGACGAGCGCGTACGGGCTGCGGTTTCGCGCCTGTAACGCGAAGTTTGCACCTTCTCGTCGTATTTGCCGACCTGATGTCCGGCGCCTAGGCGTGAGGCGTTAGTTTTGGGGCTTGCCGATCAGACCGGTCGGACACCGAAGTTTCAATCCCGGCGGAGGACCTCGTGTCGGATGTGACCTTGCAGTACCCCGGAGGCGAATTGCCTCTGGCCGAAGTTCCAGCCACCGTTGGCAACTCTGGCCTCGATGTTTCGCAGTTCCTCAAGGCGACCGATCACGTCACCCTTGACCATGGCTTCATGAACACCGCGTCCTGCGAGAGTTCAGTTACCTACATTGATGGTGATGCCGGAATCCTGCGCTACCGCGGGTACCCCATTGAGCAACTTGCCGAGAAGTCGTCCTTCTTGGAAGTGTCCTATCTGTTGATCTACGGCGAGCTCCCCACGGCCGAGCAGCTGACTGAATTTGACTCCAGCATTCGTCGCCACACGATGTTGCACGAAGGCTTGCGTTCGTTCTTTGACGGCTTCCCGCGTGATGCGCACCCCATGCCCGTGCTCTCGAGCGCTGTCAGTGCGCTGTCGACGTTCTACCAAGACAGCCTGGACCCCTTTGACAAGGAGCAGGTCGAGATCTCGACCATTCGCCTCTTGGCCAAAGTCCCCACGATCGCTGCCTACGCCTACAAGAAGAGCGTCGGCCAGCCGATGCTTTACCCCGACAACTCGTTGGGCTTGACCGAAAACTTCCTTCGTATGACCTTCGGCGTTCCGGCCGAGGAATACATCGCCAACCCCGCAGTGATTCGCGCTCTCGACTTGCTGTTCATCTTGCACGGTGACCACGAGCAGAACTGCTCAACGTCAACCGTTCGCATGGTGGGTTCATCACACGCCAACATGTTTGCTTCCGTTTCGGCCGGTGTTAACGCGCTCTTCGGACCGCTGCACGGTGGAGCCAACCAGGCCGTTCTCGACATGCTCGAGAACATTCACGCGGCTGGCGGCGGAGTCAACACCTTCATTCGCCAGGTCAAGGATCGCGAAGACGGCGTCAAGCTCATGGGCTTTGGTCACCGCGTGTACAAGAACTACGACCCTCGCGCCAAGATCATCAAGAAGGCTGCCGACGAAGTCCTCGAAGCGCTTAACGTGTCGGACCCGCTGCTCGACATTGCTCGCCGCCTCGAAGAAGTGGCCTTGAGCGACGAGTTCTTCATTGAGCGCAAGCTGTACCCGAACGTTGACTTCTACACGGGCATCATTTACAAGGCCATGGGCTTCCCGCCGCACATGTTCACGGTGCTGTTTGCCCTCGGACGCTTGCCCGGTTGGATTGCTCAATGGCGCGAGATGATCGAAGACCCGGACACCAAGATTGGCCGTCCTCGTCAGGTCTACATCGGTGCACCAGAGCGCAACTACATCGACTTGGGTGCACGCTAACCACAAGCCCTTTGTGGAGTCGGATCCATGGCTGCTACTAATCCTGATCGTTCGTCGTTCTTCCCTGCCATTGAAAAAAAGCACGGGTTGCCGATGGACTACTGGTTCGACCAGATGAAGCAGATCAGCGATTTGAAGTATGCGGAGCAGATCGCTTTCTTGCGCGAAAACCATGGCTTCTCACAAGCGCATGCCAATGCCTTGGTCTTGTATTCACGAGGCAATACCAGTTCCAAGCGCTTTGGAACCTTAGACGACTATCTCGCATCGGCTGATGCGGTGAAGTCAGCGACAGTGCGCAAGATTTTTAAGGCCATCCAGAGCAAGTACCCCAAGCTGGAACTGGTGATTGCCTGGAATCAGCCCATGCTGAAGTCAGGCGAAAGCTACGTCTTTGGTCTTTCGGTGGCCAAGAACCACATCCTCATTGCGCCGTGGGGTGACAAAGTGCTGGCGCACTTCGAATCCAGGCTGGGTGACTACGAGGTCAATAAGAAGACCATCAAAGTTCCCGTGGACTGGAAGGTCGATGCCAAACTTCTGACCGATCTGGTGAAGTTCCGGCTCGATCAGCTCAAGTAGCGACTAGCTCGCGGGGCACAGCGCCACGACGTAAGGCCGGTACGACAGGTTCTCCAAGGGCGTGACCTGGGCGATGCCCCAGCCTTTGCCATCTCTAAAGATCAGATGCGACGAGGTCGGGTCGGCCAGGTAGCCCGGACCCTTAGCGAAGGTGTACTTGCCCGGTGCGGGAAGTTTGCCTGCCATCAAGGTCAACGCTTCTGAACGCGTTGCACGAGCCTCGTAGACCTCAGCGGTTTTGAGCGTAGTGACGGCGCACTTAAGTTTCTTGGTCGCGTTGACTTCGCGGTAGTAGCCATTGCGATTGACGATGTCGAGCGTGACTTCTTTGTCGAGTCCCGAGTTGGCTGTCTTGCCGCATCGCAGATTGACTTCGCCAGGAGGCAGCGCATAAATCAGTGACTTCTTGGAGTTGGTGGGTTTAATCGTCCCGAGTGATTCCAAGCCGCCACCGTAGGGTCGAACGCGATACCCGAGTAAGCGCTTCTTGCCCGTGGTGTTGCGCACTACAAGTCGCACACCGGTCTTGTCGGTGGCCACAATGGTGCGTGACAGCGATGTGCCCTTTGGTCCGCACGTAATACCCACTGACGTCGGAGCCTTGGCAATGGCGGCCTTGGTCGGTTTGGTCGGGGGCTTTTCGCTGACGGTCGGTGTGGGTGCCGGGATGACCTTGGTGTTGCAGCCAAACAACGTTGCACCCACAAGGACGGCGATGAGGAATTTCTTCATGGCTTAGTTGCTGTGCAGTACGGAGTTCAGGCCACCCCACGTGCCGGTGCGCGGCACGGCTTCAACGGTGCCGCTGGTGGAGTTACGACGGAACAACAGGCCGTTGGCTTTGGATAATTCGATGCCCTTGACTACTTGTCCGTCGGGGAGGGTGATTTTGGTGCCGGCGGTGATGTAACAGCCTGCTTCGACGACGCAGTTATCACCCAAGCTGATGCCGATGCCTGAGTTTGCGCCCAGCAGGCACTGCTTGCCGACGCTGATGACTTCCGTGCCGCCACCGGACAGTGTGCCCATGATGGAAGCCCCACCTCCAACGTCGGAACCGTCCCCAACAACAACTCCGGCGGAGATGCGCCCTTCGACCATGGATGCACCGAGCGTGCCGGCGTTGAAGTTCACAAAGCCTTCGTGCATCACCGTGGTGCCCTCAGCCAAGTGCGCACCGAGACGGACGCGATCCGCATCAGCGATGCGCACACCAGAGGGAACGACGTAGTCGACCATGCGAGGAAACTTGTCGACGCTGTTGACGGTGAGTTGGTCCTGTGCTGCACGCACGCGAAGTCGGACTTCATCGAGTTGGTCGAGAGCAACCGGTCCAAGGTTCGTCCACGCGACGTTCGTCAACAAGCCGAAGACTCCGGTGAGGTTGAGGCCATGGGGTTGCACGAGGCGGTGCGAGAGCAGGTGGAGGCGCAAGTAAGCGTCGGCAGCATCAACTGGCTCAGCGCCCAAGTCTTCAATCACCGTAGTGATGACCTTGCTGGTGGTTCCGCGAATCGGGTCTGAGCCGCTGGCGGCCTCAAGGGATGCGAGGGCTGTGGGGGTGGTGCTCAGGACCGGAGAGGGGTACCAAACGTCAAGGAGTTGGCCGTTGGCGCCATAAGTCGCCACACCGATACCGCTAGCGCTGAGTCTCGAAGTTGTAGTCACCCGACTACCGTAGTCGTGTGAGCGATTTAGACCTGACATCGGACATCGTGGAGTTGACCACATCGCTGGTCAATATTCCCTCGGTCAGTCACCACGAGGCCGCATTGGCCGATGCCGTCGAGCGGGCGCTGGCGCCCCTGTCGCACCTTGAGTTGACGCGTATTGGGGACAACATCATCGCGCGCACCACGCTGGGCCGGCCTGAGCGTGTGGTGATCGCTGGTCACCTGGACACCGTCCCGCCCGCAGACAACATGACTGCGCGGCTTGAGGGCGACATGTTGTATGGCATCGGTGCCTGCGACATGAAGGGTGGTGTTGCGGTCGCGTTGGCGTTAGCAGCGCGCGCGGTCAATCCCAATCACGATGTGACATTTGTTTTTTATGCGGCCGAAGAAGTAGAGGATTCGTTCAATGGCCTAGCTCAAGTCTTGCGTGAAGCCCCCGAGTTGTTAGCCGCGGACTTTGCGATCTTGATGGAGCCCAGTGATGCCGGGATTGAAGCCGGTTGCCAGGGATCAATGCGCGTCAACGTCACCACGCGAGGCAAGCGGGCGCACAGCGCGCGTTCATGGGTGGGCGACAACGCGATTCATCACAGTGCCCAGGTTTTGCAAACGTTGATTGACTACCAACCACGCACGGTTGATATTGATGGTCTGGGTTATCGCGAAGGACTCAGTGCCGTGCGCGTCAGTGGCGGCATTGCTGGCAACGTCATTCCTGATGAGTGCGTTGTCACAGTGAATTACCGCTATGCCCCCGATCGCTCGCCGGCTGAGGCCGAAGCCCATGTGCGCGAACTCTTTGCCGCCTATGAGGTTGAGGTCACCGACAATGCTCCGCCTGCGCTTCCGGGCCTGGATCGACCCGCTGCGAAGGCATTCGTAGCAGCCGTGGGCGTAGAGCCCCGACCTAAGTTCGGCTGGACAGATGTGGCGCGATTTTCTGCCATTGGAGTGCCAGCGGTGAACTTTGGTCCCGGCGATCCGCTGTTGGCACATACCTCGGACGAGCACGTTCCTGTAGCGCACCTGCGTTCCACTCTTGCTGCGTTAACCACGTGGCTGGGGATCGACGCCGTCTAAGGTGGGTTTATGACGCCACCTGAATCATCCATTAATCCGGCGGCCGGACCTAGTCACAAGTCCGGAGCAGTTGTTCGTCGACGCGAGCGTATGCCTTCGTCCACGGCTGACTCGCGATTGTTGGATGAAAAGGGCAACGGCGAATGGATTCACACCGACCCGTGGCGCGTTCTTCGCATTCAAGCGGAGTTTGTTGAAGGCTTCGGGGCCTTGGCCGAGCTCGGTCCGGCCATCAGTGTGTTCGGCAGTGCTCGCACCCGCCGCGCAAGTGGTGACTACTCCATCGGCCTGGAAGTTGGTCGCCAACTAGCCGAAGCCGGTTACGCAGTAATCACGGGTGGCGGCCCTGGTGCCATGGAGGCTGTTAATGCCGGAGCCTGTCGGGCTGGCGGAGTATCGGTTGGATTAGGAATTGAACTTCCCTTTGAGCAGGAGATGAACGACTGGGTCGATATCTCGATTCACTTCCGCTACTTCTTCGCGCGTAAGACGTGCTTTGTGAAGTATGCGCAAGGGTTCATCATTTTGCCTGGTGGTGTGGGCACCCTGGACGAGCTCTTTGAAGCCTTTTGCTTGGTCCAAACCCACAAGATCACGGCCTTCCCGATTGTTTTGATCGGCCGGTTGTATTGGGAAGGTCTGATTGACTGGCTTCGCGAGCGGATGATTGCCGATGGCATGGCCACCGAAGCAGATCTGGCCTTGTTGCAGGTGGTTGATACCCCCGAAGAGGCCGTGGCGATCATCGTTAATGCCCAGGCTGACAACACCAAGTTGCTCGCGGCTGAACGTGCTGCGCTCATTGATCGCATCAAGGCTGAAAGTGCCGCTGCCGAGATTGAGCCCCCGCAACTGTGACGTCCGTTTGTGTGTTTTGTTCTGCCTCACAAGACATTGACCCCGCGTACGTGGAATTGGCAACCCAGGTGGGTACAGCATTGGGTCAGCGTGGCTGGTCTTTGGTATCCGGTGGTGGCGCAATCTCCATGATGGGTGCACTGGCTCGAGCGGCGCGTTCGCAAGGCGCCCACACCACGGGAGTGATTCCGCAAGCGTTGGTTCATGTAGAGATCACTGACCACGATGCAGACGATTTGGTCGTTACTGATGACATGCGATCGCGCAAGGCTTTGATGGATGCACGCGCAGATGCTTTCTTGGCATTGCCGGGTGGATTAGGAACACTTGAGGAGTTGCTCGAGATTTGGGTTGCCCGCACATTGGGGATGCACGACAAACCGGTGGTCGTTCTCGATCCTGATGGGCTCTTTGATCCGTTGAAGGCCCAGGTCCAAGCCTTTGTTGATCAAGGCTTCTTGCGGCAAAGCGCAGCTGATGCCTTGATCTGGACGCGTTCGGTGGATCAGGCGATCGAAGCCATTGAATTCGGTTTGGGGCACCAAGCGCATTTGTCGCCGTCGGGCTACGAAGTCCTCGAGGACCAGCCCTAACGTTGTCGTCCAGACACACCAGTGCCCCGATCAAGCCTGCGGGGGACAGGTCCTTGATCGGGGCGCTGGGTGAATCGAGATGCGCCTAAGGGTTAGGCCGTGGTGTCGCTTGCTGGGTTAGTGCTCGATGAGCTCGTTGCTCCTGGGCTTGCTGGCGGAGCATCTGGTCCGTCGCCATCCATCATTCCAGGTCCGCCCATTCCTGGACCGCCCTGGCCTTTGCCACCATCAGTATCGGCTTTGTTCTGTTGGCGGGCTGCACGGTCCTTTTCCGCAGCAGCTAGTCCTTCCTTGGTGAAGGCATGGACTCGCTCAGCTGTTGCAGTGTCGGAAGCGACAGTTCCCATCACCGTGACGGTGTCACCAACAGCGACCTTGTCGATGGTGGCCTGATCCTTGTCGCGACGAACCTTGGTGTCGGAGTTGATGGTCCACTCACCGACGTAGTCATCGCTGCTCTTGAGCGTCAGAGAAGTCGCGCTCACTGCAGTGACGACACCGGTTTGTACGCGAACGTTCTTAACCGTGCCAGCAGGATCCTTAACCGTGACGTCACCGTGGAGAACGGGGCCGTTGGGTCCCATGCGACCGAAGACGCCACCAGGACCACCGCGACCATCACGAGGACCCTTGGCGGCATCCTGTGCGGGATCAGCCGGTGCAGTTGCACTAGGTGTTGATCCGGTAGACGAATCGGGAGTGGAGTTTGCAGCGAAAGCAAATCCGGTGAGCGCGGTCGCACCGATGGCGCCGGCAGCAACGAGCGTGGCAGCTTTTGCACTGCTAAACAGTGTTGGCTTGTTCATGATTAACCACCTGAGGGGTTCGTTGGGTCGTGCTCTGATGACTAGATAGTGGGGCTCGCTTATTCGTAGTGTGTCAGGGAATTGTTTGGTGTATGTAAAGCCTGAAATCAGCCTCAGGCAAGGCCTCGGCGGGCTACCGCCGGAGGACGCGAGCCGGCGATGGAGGCCACCATGTCCAAGGTCTCGCGCGTCTGAGCCACGTTGTGCACCCGAAAGACGCGAGCCCCCAGCCAGGCACTGACCGCTGTAGTGGCCAAAGTTCCTGTCAATCGCTCACCGACGGGGCGATCCAAGGTCTCGCCAACAAAGTCCTTGTTCGACAATGAAACCAACACTGGCCATCCGGTCTGCACCATGTCGTTGAGCTGGGCGGTGGCTTGCAGGGAATGGCGCGTGTTCTTTCCAAAATCATGTCCGGGGTCGATCAAGATGGAATCACGCGCAACTCCTAACCCTGCGGCCCGTTCGGCAAGCCCAACCGTGGTGTCGATGATGTCGCTCATGACGTCGTCGTAAGTGACGCGATGTGGACGGGTGCGGGGTTGTTGACCGCCGGCATGAGTGCACACCAGTCCCACTTTGAATTGAGCAGCAACCTCCGCAAGGTGCGGATCAACCCCGCCCCACGCATCGTTGAGGATGTCGGCACCTGCCTCACAGACCTTTTCGCCGACTTCATGACGCCAGGTGTCAACACTGATGATGATCGCATCGTGTTTCGCCCGCACTGCTTCAACAAAGTTGACCGTGCGTCGAATTTCTTCTTCCGCATCAACGAATTCACCAGGCCCGGCTTTGACTCCACCGATGTCAATGATGTCCGCGCCTTCATCAATTGCGCGATCGACCGCGGCCATTGCCGCATCATCGCTGAACGTGGCACCACTGTCATAAAACGAATCCGGCGTGCGATTGACAATGGCCATGATGAGCAAGTCAGTGGACTCAAATGTGGTGTTTCCCAGGGTCAGTGACACACACGGCTCCGAGTCTGTGAGTGGGTGGGCAAGGGCACTACGCACTAGTGTGAAGCATCAGCGTTGCACGTAGGAGGCGAAGTGGCTATTGCATTGGTTGTGCTGGCGATGGCGATCGTGGCGGCAGCGGCCGCATTCGGTGCCAGCACTCGCGGACGGATGAGCTCGGCGGACCCTGATGTGCCTCCTGTGGCTCTCCCAGAGGATCGGTGGACAATCGGCGCGGACTTAGATCGCACCCGTTTTGGGGTTGGTCTGCGCGGATATCGCATGGCCCAGGTCGACGAGGTCCTTGACCGCGTTTCCCGCGACCTGGTTCAGCGCGATGAGTACATTGACGATCTCGCGGCTGCGTTAACGCGAGCCGGGATTGCGCTCCCAGAGCGTCCTGACCCCATTGTCATCGAAGAAGACCTCAATCAGGCCAGCGGTGACGAGGTTGACGCCTTGGACGACGCGAGCGTCGAGGCTGCTGTTACTTCTGATCAGGACTAGGACAGCTCATGACCAATGTGACGGTTGACATCATCATTGACGCCCCGTGTGAGGCGGTCTGGGATGTGGTTTTTGACTGGACTCGACAAGGTGAATGGATTCTGGGCACGAAAGTCAGTGTCGCTAGTGGCGATGGTGCCAGCCAGGGCAGCGTGATTGAGGCGTGGAGCGGGGTTGGCAAAGTCGGTTTTCTCGACACGTTCGTCATCAGTGTGTGGGATCGCGCGCGCATCTGTGAAGTCGTGCACACCGGCAACGTGGTCGTGGGTACCGGCACGTTTGAATTCTTTGAACTGCCCAACAATCGCACGCGGTTTGTCTGGGCCGAAGATCTCGAGTTGCCACTAGGCAAACTCGGTCAACTCGGTTGGCCCATTGCCAAGCCGTTCTTTAGCTTTGGCGTGAAGAAGTCGTTGGAAAAACTAGCGCGCCTGGTCGAAAGCTAGACGTTAGGCGAAGGTGCGACGCAATTGCTCGGCAGCTTGGCTCATCGCCGAGATTTTGTCGAAGCACACATCGCGTGGCAAGAACCACATGCCACAGTCTGAACCCAGTTCCAAACGGTCAGGTCCCACGACCTCCACAGCCGCTGACGCCATGTCCACGATTTGTTGCACGGTTTCGACGGGCGCTTCGGTGTCCAGGTTCAGGACGCCCAAGATGACCGTTTTGTCGCCGGCGTTTTCGAGCAGGTCAGGGGTTTGTTGCGGCTGGGCGTATTCCAAAGAGATGGCATCGGCCGTGGTCTGGGACAGCAGCTTGATGGCGGCTGGATAGACCGGCGTGGCCCGCTTTTCAGCAATGTTCTTGCTGTATCCGTAACACACGTGCAGGGCTTTGCGGGCCTTGATGCCAGCGAACGCGCGATCGATGGCCTCAACGGCAAAGCCTTCGAGCTGGCTGTGCCGAAAGTGCACCTCGGGCTCGTCCAACTGAATCAGGTCAATGCCGAGGGCATCAAGAGCGCGGAGTTCCTGGTTCAACGCATCGGCAACAGCAAAGGCGACCTTGTCGATCGAGCCGTAGTGCTCATCGACCAGACGAAGGGCCAACGAAGCGGGTCCAATCACCGTGACTTTGGACTTTGCGGTTTTGGTGGTGCTTTGCAGGAAGCGCGCAGCATCCACGACCAGGGGGCGCTCCCACGTGATGGGTCCGACCACGCGTGGCTGACGAAACTCTGGTGGCGCAGTGGGCTTTTGGTTTTCATCAGAAGTCACCGCACGCTGCTTCATCGTGAGGTATTCCAAAACGTCGCCACTGAAGTTGGTGACTAGGCCTTGCTCGTCGGAGTCGATGCCGCCGAGTGCGTAGAAGTGACCAGAGAAAGTTTGGCGACGCTCTTCACCATCGGTGGCGTACGTCAGGCCCGCGCGCTCTTGATCAAAGACCGCCAAGCGCACGGCATCGTCTTGAGCGGTCTCCAGAAATTCAGGAGCTACGCGCCACCACACGCCTTCTTTGGCGTAGACCAGTTCGTGATCGGCAAGCCACTGGGGCTTGTAGTAACTACCGACGATTTGGGTGGCAAAGCGCTCATTTGTGGTCATGGGCGAACAGCGTAGGGGTCTAGGTGCCCTGGGCGCAGGCAACCCTGTGGGATGGGCGATAATAGGGGACTGATCCTCAAGCTTGGGGATCACAGACACGTTGAAAGGGGTGTGCGATGGCCGCCATGAAGCCACGCACGGGCGACGGACCACTCGAGGTCACCAAGGAGACCCGTGGGGGAATCGTCATGCGCATCCCACTCGAAGGTGGCGGACGACTCGTCGTTGAGATCTCTGCCGGCGAGGCCAGCGCACTGGCTGAAGAACTTAAAGGCGTGGTCTAAGCCGTAACGGTGAGATCAGAATTGATCCGCATCGGACGTCCCCTCCCTCAAGGAGCGGGGCGTCTTTTGTGTTGTGTCCGCGTTGCGAAACTGACAGGGTGGGGGATATGAGCGCACCGCTGCTGGATATCCGCACGTCAAAGCGCACCCATGATGAAGCAGCCGACGTACACGTGATCGTTGCCCACGATCGGATGTCCCGTAAAGGTCGGATGTCGAAGGCCGATAGCGAGCTAGCTCGCGAGCATGGAATTGATCTGCATCAACGACTCGAACGCGAGGACTTCACCGGCGCCACCGGCTCACTCGTCAGCATTGACATTGAAGCCAGCCCAACAAAACTGAAAACCTTTGTCCTAGTCGGGATAGGGGCAGGCAAGCCCAAGGATGTGCGCATTGCTGCGTCGGTTCTGAGCCGTCGGATGGCCCGGCCGGAAGTTAAAGCCGTCTTTGTATCCGGTTTGGCTGTCGCCAGCGACGATGCAATGCGGGCCTGGGTAGAAGGGCTCTACATCGGCGGATATCGATTTGTCGGCTATGGAAGCGCTGCCAAAAAGCCAACCAAGACAGTGGTGATCGTGGGATCGGCTACTGACCGGGCTCAACCTGTGGCCGAAGGTACCGCCAGTGGTGTTGCGGTCTGTTTGGGCCGCGATCTGGCAAACACCCCGTCGAACGTGAAGTCTCCGCAGTGGTTGGTCAATCAAGCCCGCGCCGTGGCTCGGAAGAACGATCTGGTCATCGTGGTGCGCAATCGCGCGCAATTGGTGCGCGAAGGTTTCGGTGGAATCGTGGCGGTCGGACAAGGATCGGTGCATCCTCCGGCGTTGGTGGAGTTGACCTATCGACCCAAGCGGCGTTCGGCCACCACTCGTCGCATTGTTTTGGTGGGCAAGGGCATCACCTTTGACACCGGCGGGTTGTCCTTGAAACCGTCGGACGCGATGGTTCCGATGAAAACGGACATGAGCGGATCAGCTGCCGTGTTGGCGGCGATGCAAGCAATTGCTCAACTTAAGCCGAACGTGGAAGTGATCGGCCTGCTCGCAATTGCGGAAAATGCCATCAGCGGAAGTGCCATGCGTCCAGGCGATGTCATCACACACTTTGGTGGCACCACGGTTGAGGTGCGTAACACGGATGCAGAAGGTCGACTCGTTCTCGCTGATGCGCTGGCGTACGCGGACCAGGAATTGAATCCCGATGTCATTGTTGACCTGGCCACCTTGACTGGTGCCGCAAGTTTGGGACTTGGTCGGATTCATGGGGCCATGTATGCAACCTCCGATGCTGCAGCCACGCGTTGGCTCAAGGCAGCCGACGCGGCTGGTGAACCCGTCTGGCGGCTACCTCTGGTGGATGAATACGAGCACGCGCTGGACAGCGACATTGCCGATGTGTGTCACATTTCCACCGATCCCCATGTGGGAGCCGGCTCGATCACCGCTGCCCTGTTCCTGCGGCGCTTCGTGGGCAGGCGTACGTGGCTGCATCTGGATATTGCCGGCCCCGCACGCTCTGATGTTGACCGCCGCTTGATCACTCGAGGCGGAACTGCTTATGGAACAGCAAGTCTGATTCGCTGGGTCGAATCCTTTAGCGCCTAAAAACGCGGCACTTAACTAACGATGGCTGCGAGCAGGCCATCGCCCACGGGCAACAACACCGCCACTAGCCGCTCATCATCGCGGATGGCATCGACCAGGGCGCGACGTTCAATGGTTTCTGGATCGCGTTGAGCAGGATCGGGTACAAGGTCGTTGCCAAAGGCGCTTGCGAAGACGATGACACCACGCGTGCGAACTAAACGGATGGCCTGTTCAAGGCAGTGCAGGTATTCGTCCGGGGTTCCGTCAATGAGGACCAAGTCATACGCACCGTCAGCCAGGCGAGGCATTACATCGAGTGCGCGGCCAGTGATCAGGCGAGTGCGATTAGGCCGAATGCCATCCTCGGCAAAGGCCTCGCGCGCTTGGCGCAGGTGTTCGCCCTCAATGTCGATGCTGGTCAAAATCCCGTCGCTGGTCATTCCTCGAAGCAGCCAGAGTCCCGAGACGCCGGTACCCGTGCCGATTTCGACGACATTACGGGCCTGGACGGAGGCGGCCAAGAAACGCAGAGCAGCGCCGGCGCCTTGGCTGACGCAGGAAATGCTGAGCTCATCGGCTCGTGCACGTGCGGCGGCAATGACGAAATCCTCGCCTACATAGTCCTCGGCAAATTGCCAGGAACCTTCCCGAGAAGCGATGGGAACCTCCAGCGACTCAAACCGGTCTAAGGACCAGTTGGTAATAATCAGGGCAGGTTCACAGGGCGTGAACTTGTTGATGATCAGCCTACCGGCGTACAGTTCCAATTCGCGCACGTATGTGCGAGGCACTAGGAGGCATTCGGTGAGTCAGTGGCAAGGATCAACCCCAGACCCTGTTTCAGGACAGCCCCTTGGGCTCGACGATATTCCAGCTCCCGTACCCAGTGCGCTCACTCCAGAGGTCAGTGAGACTGCAGTGGACTCCCCGTTTGCTAGCCCGACGCCTGCTGCTCCAGCGACCGAAGCTTCGGTTCCGCCGCCGCAGTTCCCCAATGCCGTGCCGGTTGGCTACACGCCCGGTGCACCGGGATACGCCACATCACCGCCGCGATCGGGTCTGCGAGCAGGACCGGTTATTGCCATCGCTGTCATCTTGGCTTTGCTTGCCGGCATCGTGGGTGGCGCACTGGGATTTGCTTTCGCTAATCGCGTCTTCACCAACGATGGTGTCAATCCGTCGATCTCGTTGGGCACGGCACCGGCCGCTGGTACGAGTGATCGACCAGCGGATTCAATCGCGGGAGTGGCTGCCAAGGTTTTGCCAACTGTTGTCTCGCTTGATGTGGTGGGGCCGTCACAATCCGATACGGGTTCAGGTTTCATCATTCGAAGTGACGGCTACATCTTGACTAACAATCACGTCATTGAAGCTGCCGCTTCGCAAGGTACGGTGACCGCTGGATTTAACGATGGGTCAAAGGCCACCGCAACCATCGTTGGCCGCGACCCGGCCTATGACTTGGCCGTGATCAAGGTGGACAAAAAGGACTTGCCCGCGCTGCCGTTGGGTAATTCTGATGACCTGGTCGTAGGCGACGCGGTGCTTGCCGTCGGTTCGCCGCTGGGCCTGACTGGAACGGTCACCACGGGAATCGTGAGTGCTTTGAACCGTCCGGTGACCGCTGGTGGTTCGGGTACCAAAGACACATCCTTCATTAATGCGATTCAAACCGACGCTGCGATTAATCCGGGTAACTCCGGTGGACCGTTGGTCAACTCGGCCGGTTCTGCCATTGGCATCAATAGCGCGATTGCGACTTTAGGCGGCGCCTCGAATGCGACCGGCAGCATCGGGGTGGGATTTGCTATTCCGATCAATCAGGCTCGACGTACCGCTGAGGAAATCATCAGGACGGGTAAGTCAACCAAGCCAGTCATTGGCGTGACACTCGATGTTCGCTACACCGGACCTGGGGCCAAGATCGCCGAAAATTCAATCGATGGTGGCGAACCGATTACTCCCGGGGGTGCTGCGGACAAGGCTGGACTCAAGCCTGGTGATGTCGTCCTGTCGGTCAATGGCCGCACGATCAACTCAGCTGATGAATTGATCGTGGCTATCCGATCTTCGCAGCCTGGCGATACTGTGACACTGAAGGTGCAACGCGGAGGAAGTACTCAGGAATTCAAGGTCGTCCTGGGTAGTCAATCCACGACGAACTAGTTCTTGAGCTCACGTGAGGCGGGTTAGCAGTGTTTGACATTGGCTTTGGCGAGTTCCTCGTGCTCGCAGTCTTGGCCTTGTTTGTCTTTGGCCCAGACAAGTTGCCGAAGGCCATCGCCGATGTCACTCGTATGCTCAAAAATCTGCGTCAGATGGCACAAGGCGCCAAGACCGAAATCACCTCGGCCCTTGATCCGCAGTTGCAAGGTTTGGACCTGGCTGATTTGAATCCGCGCACTTTTGTTGAGCGCACATTGAATGGCACTGCCGATCCTGCGGTCAGGCCCGCAGCGACGTTGCCCAAGGGAACACCAGCTCCGTGGGATCCGGACACCACGTAGGTCTTACTTGGCGGTAGGCGAGAGTCCTAGCGGTCGACCAACGAGTCCGCGCTCGCGTTGACCCAGTCGCTTGGCCACCGCAGAGAGTGCTTGGGCTGCCGGCGAATCGGGCGAGTGCAAGACGATGGGCGTTCCCTCGTCCCCGCATTCGCGCAACGCAGGTTCGAG
>CALQPL010000001.1 GCA_943332445.1 Bifidobacterium breve | reverse complement strand
CGCCATAACCAAGAAAAGATGGAGTGGCACCTCTAGTGCGAATGGAATCTTCAGCAAGTGCATTCAACTCAGCCAAACTCACACCAGGTTGAGCGGCTTCGCGCAAGATCTCCAGAGTTTGCCCGACAACAGCTCCAGCTTTACGCATCAAGGCAATCTGATCGTTTGACTTGACGTCAATGCGCTGAAGGAAAGACATGTAAGAACTTAAGAAGCAAGCGCAGCGACGATGCGAGCGGTGATGTCTTCGATGGAACCCACTCCATCAACACTGCGCAACAAACCGTGCTCGCGGTAATAACCCACCAAGGGCTCCGTCTGCTCGCTGTAGACGTCGAGGCGGCGGCGGATCACCTCTTCAGTGTCATCTGCTCGGCCATCCTTGATGGCACGATCAAGCAAACGAGCGATGACGGACTCGTTGTCCACGTCAAGTTCGACGACAGCATCCAAGGCAATACCGCGTTCGGCCAGGAGCCCTTCAAGAACGATGGCCTGCTCGCGATTGCGTGGGTATCCATCAAGCAGAAAGCCGGCTTGAGCATCGGCCTGGGCCAATCGGTCCGCCACCATGGCATTGGTGACTGAGTCGGGCACGAGTTCACCAGCATTCATGAACTGTTGAGCCTGGAGACCTAACTCGGTGCCACCAGCAACATTCGCGCGGAAGATATCGCCCGTGGAGATATGCGGGATAGACAGTTGTGCGGCCACGATGTGCGCCTGGGTCCCCTTGCCAGCACCAGGTGGCCCTACGAGAACCAGTCTCACTAGCGCAAGAACCCTTCATAGTTGCGTTGCTGCAACTGGCTCTCGATCTGCTTGACGGTATCGAGACCGACGCCGACGATGATCAAGATGCTGGTGCCACCAAAGATGAAGTTTTGTCCCACGCCCAAGAACTGGAATGCGACTAACGGCAAGACGGCAATCAGCGCCAAGTACAGCGAACCGGGGAAGGTGATTCGAGAGATGACGTAGTCGAGGTATTCCGCGGTTGGACGTCCAGCGCGAATACCAGGAATAAATCCACCGAACTTCTTCATGTCATCGGCAACGTCAACGGGGTTGAACGTGATGGCGACATAGAAGTAGGTGAAGAAGATGATCAAGCCGGCATAGGCCAGCACGTAGAGCGGGTGGTCCCCACGCGTGAAGTTGTTTTGAATCCACTGTGCCCAACCTGGTGGCAACTTGGTCGGATCGGCCGGAGCAACCAATTGGGTCAGCAAGACCGGCAAGTACAGGAGCGACGAGGCGAAGATGACGGGGATAACACCAGCCATGTTGAGCTTCATCGGCAAGTAGGTCGAGGTTCCGCCATACATGCGGCGACCCACCATGCGCTTGGCGTACTGAACTGGGACGCGGCGCTGAGCCTGCTCGACAAAGATGATGCCGGTGATGATGGCAATACCCACCACAACGACCACCAAGGTGACGAACAAGGACTTGGTCTTGTAAATCTGCCAGATTTGGCCTGGGAAGCCGGCGATGATCGAGGTGAAGATCAACAGCGACATTCCGTTACCCACACCGCGGTCAGTGATGAGCTCGGCAAGCCACATGACCAAACCGGTTCCAGCAGTCATGACCAACACCATCATGATGATGATGAACAAGGACTGGTTCGGGATGATGTTTTCGTTACAGCCGGCAATGAAGCGACCGGGCTCACGAGCAATCGAAATCAATGCGGTGGATTGAAGGACAGCCAATCCCAAAGTGAGGTAACGCGTGTACTGCGTGATCTTGGCCTGGCCCGAGGGTCCTTCTTTTTGCAAGGTCTCGAGGCGAGGAATGACCACGGTCAAAAGTTGGAAGATGATGCTCGCCGTGATGTATGGCAAGACGCCCAAAGCGAACACTGTCAACTGCAAGAGCGCGCCACCACTGAACAGGTTGATCAGACCATAAATGGAACTGTCACCCACACTGTTGACACAGGTCTGAATGGCTTCGTACGAAACACCAGGAGTTGGCGTGACAGAACCGAGTCGGTACAAGCCGACCATGGCCAACACAAAAAGCAGCTTGCGTCGCAGGTCAGGCGTCTTGAACGCCGAGACGAATGCGTTAAGCACGCGGAGCCTCCTAGTTGATCTTGCTAGCCGTAGAACCCTATGGGGAACTTGAGTCCAGGTACACAGTCCCTGCCGAACTTAGGCCCTAGCCGAGCCTGAGTCCAGACTAGATCTGGGTAGCGGTACCGCCAGCGGCAACAATCTTGTCTTTTGCCGAGGCTGAGAACCGGTTGGCCTCAATCTGCAGAGCAACGGTGATCTCGCCCGAGCCCAAGATCTTGACTGGCTCGTCCTTGCGGACAGCGCCTGCCTTGACCAGGTCCTCAATGGTGACTTCGCCACCAGCTGGGAAGAGTTCGCCCAGCTTGTCGAGGTTGACCACTTGATATTCAACACGGAAAGGGTTAGTGAATCCGCGCAGCTTAGGAAGACGCATGTGAAGGGGCATTTGGCCACCCTCGAAGCGTGCGGGGACTTGGTAGCGGGCCTTGGTTCCCTTGGTACCGCGACCAGCCGTCTTTCCCTTGCTGGCTTCACCACGACCCACACGGGTCTTGGCCTTGTGTGAACCTGGCGCTGGGCGCAGGTGATGGACTTTGAGCGTCATATCAGTCAACCTCCTCAACGGTCACGAGGTGTCGGACCGTGTGGACCATGCCACGAATTTCGGGACGGTCTTCCTTAACGACCACATCACCGATGCGCTTGAGGCCAAGCGAGCGGAGAGTGTCGCGCTGGTTTTGCTTGCCACCGATCTTTGATCGGGTCTGCGTCACTTTCAAACGTGCCATGAGTTAGGCCCCCGTTCCAGCGGCCTGAGCTCGCAGCAAGGCTGCAGGAGCAACATCTTCGACAGGCAATCCGCGGCGGGCCGCAACTGCCTGTGGGCTTTCGAGCATGCGCAGGGCTGCCACCGTGGCGTGAACCACGTTGATGGCGTTGTCTGAACCCAAGGACTTGCTCAAGACATCGTGAACGCCAGCGCACTCAAGCACGGCGCGCACTGGTCCACCGGCGATAACTCCGGTACCAGGTGAGGCCGGGCGCAAGAGAACAACGCCAGCAGCAGCTTCACCCTGAACACTGTGCGGGATGGTGCCCTGGATGCGAGGAACGGTGAAGAAGTTGCGCTTGGCTTCTTCGACACCCTTAGCAATCGCGGCCGGGACTTCCTTGGCCTTGCCATAACCCACACCGACTTGACCGTTGCCGTCGCCGACAACAACCAGAGCGGTGAAGCTAAAGCGACGTCCACCCTTAACCACCTTGGACACGCGGTTAATCGTTACCACGCGCTCGAGGTAAGCACTCTTTTCCGCGGCTGGGCCACGGCCATCACGACGGTCGCGGCGTTCGTTGCCGCCTGCAGCGCCTGCCATCAGTTGACCCTCGTTTCTGTAGTTGCTGAAGTCATCGTCATTAGAAGTCGAGACCTCCTTCGCGGGCGCCGTCAGCCAAAGCTGCAACGCGTCCTGCGTAACGGTTTCCGCCACGGTCAAACACGACCGTGCTGATGCCGGCGTCCTTAGCGCGCTGGGCGATGTTGCCACCCACAGAGCGAGCCTTGGCGGTCTTGTCGTCGCCACTTGCACGCAGGTCGGCTTCCATCGTGGATGCCGAAGCCAAGGTGCGACCAGCAACGTCGTCGACGATCTGCACGAAGAGGTGACGCGTAGAGCGCGTGACCACCAAGCGGGGACGGTCGGGGGTGCCACTGACCTTCTTGCGAACGCGAATGTGGCGGCGGCGGCGACCAATGGTCTTGGGGTTGGTGGGAGTACCACTCAACTTTACGGAGACAGCCATGGCTTACTTACCCGCCTTTCCGACCTTGCGGCGAACGACTTCACCTTGGTAACGCACGCCTTTGCCCTTGTAAGGGTCAGGCTTACGCAACTTGCGGATATTGGCGGATACTTCGCCCACGCGCTGCTTGTTAATCCCACTGACGTGGAAGCGAGTGGGTGATTCCACCTCGAAGGAGATTCCTTCAGGAGCTTCAACAATGACCGGGTGGCTAAAGCCAAGAGCGAACTCAAGGTTGTTGCCAGCGGCGGCCACACGGTAACCAACGCCAACAATCTCGAGCGTCTTCTTGTAGCCCTCGGTGACACCGACGACCATGTTATTGATCAAGGTGCGCGATAGACCATGAAGTGAACGGTTGCGGCGGTCGTCATCGGGGCGTTCCACGCCGATGGATCCGTCGTCATTGCGAACAACCTTGATGGGCTCAACGATGATCTCGCTCAAAGTTCCCTTGGGACCCTTGACCGTGACTTCCTGGCCGTCAACGTTGATTTCGACACCGTTAGGAATGGTGATCGGCATACGTCCAATACGTGACATTTCGATGACCTCCCGTTACCAGACGTAGGCGAGAACTTCTCCGCCTACACCCTGCTTAGCGGCCTGTCGGTCAGTCAAAAGACCGGACGAGGTCGAGATGATCGCAATGCCTAGGCCGCCAAGGACCTTAGGAAGTGCGGTGGACTTTGCGTACACGCGAAGACCGGGCTTGGAGACGCGCTTGATGCCGGCGATTGAACGCTCGCGGTTGGGGCCGTACTTCAGGTCAAGACGCAAGGTCTTGCCTACGCCGCCTTCAGCATCTTCCACGCTCCAGCTACCGATGTAACCCTCACGCTTGAGGATGTCGGCGACGTGCGTCTTGATGTTGCTTGATGGCATGAGAACTACGTCGTGGTACGCAGAGTTTGCGTTCCGGACGCGGGTCAACATGTCCGCAATCGGGTCTGTCATGGTCATGTGCTTGGCCTCAAGGCCTTTCTCGTCGTGGTTTCCCCGCAGGGACCTTCGTCGTAGTGGTAGTTACCAGCTGCTCTTAGTGATGCCGGGGAGTTCGCCGCGGTGTGCCATCTCGCGAAGGCAGATACGGCACAAGCCGAACTTGCGATACACAGCGTGCGGACGACCGCAACGGTTGCATCGGGTGTAGCCGCGAACCTTGAACTTCGGCTTGCGCTCTGCCTTATTGACTAGGGCCTTCTTTGCCATATCAGTTCTCCTTGAAGGGAAAGCCCAGGCGGCGAAGCAGTGCCCGGCCCTCGTCGTCATTGATGGCCGTGGTCACGATGGTGATGTCCATTCCGCGAACTCGGTCAATCTTGTCTTGATCGATCTCGTGGAACATGGACTGTTCGGTGAGACCAAAGGTGTAGTTACCGCGACCGTCAAAGTGCTTGGGAGACAAGCCACGGAAGTCACGAATACGAGGAAGGGCTACCGACAAGAGGCGGTCCAGGAACTCCCACATGCGGTCGCCACGCAAGGTGGTGTGCGCGCCAATGGGCATTCCTTCACGCAACTTGAACTGCGCGATGGACTTGCGAGCCTTTGTCACGGTCGGCTTTTGGCCGGTGATCGCCGAGAGGTCGCGGACAGCGCCATCGATGAGCTTGGAGTCACGAGCGGCTTCACCCACACCCATGTTGACGACAACCTTGGTGACGGTGGGTACCTGCATGACGTTGGCGTAAGAGAACTCTTCGCGCAAAGCGGGCGAGATCTCTTCGCGGTAGCGAAGCTTCAAACGTGGTGAGTTAGAAGTGTCAGTCATCAGATGTCCTTACCGGTTCGCTTTGAAATTCGCACGCTGCGCTCTTTGGTGCCACCGTTAGGCAGTTCCACAGATTCCTTGCGGAAGCCAACGCGCGTGGGCTTCTTGGTCTCGGGGTCTACCAACATGACGTTGCTGACGTGGATCGGAGACTCAGTGGTGATGATCCCGCCTTGCTTGGAACCAAACTGCGTCTGCTCGACCTTGGTGTGACGCGTTACGCGGTTCACACCCTCCACCAGGAGCTTGTCAGTCTCGGGGAAGGCAGCAATGACCTTGCCCTGGAGACCCTTGTCGCGTCCTGAAATGACCTGTACGAGGTCGCCCTTTTTGATGTTCATCAGAGCACCTCCGGCGCTAACGAAATGATCTTCATGAACTTCTTGTCGCGAAGTTCACGGCCGACTGGACCAAAGATGCGGGTACCACGAGGCTCACCATCGCCCTTGAGGATGACGGCAGCGTTCTCGTCGAACTTGATGTACGAACCATCGGGACGACGACGCTCCTTGGTGGTGCGAACGATGACTGCCTTGACGACGTCACCCTTCTTCACACCGCCACCGGGGATGGCGTCCTTGACTGTGGCGACGATGACGTCACCGATACCGGCATAACGCCGACCCGAACCGCCGAGAACGCGGATGCACAAGATTTCCTTGGCACCGGTGTTGTCGGCGACGCGAAGCCGCGACTCCTGCTGGATCACGATTACTCCTGAAGTGTCTGCTGGTTCTCTTACCGAGCCTGGCGGAACGGACGGGTGGGTGTTACTTGGCCTTTTCGAGAATTTCAACCACTCGCCAGCGCTTGGTGGCTGAGAGTGGGCGGGTTTCCATGATCAAAACGCGGTCACCGATACCGGCAGCGTTGTTTTCATCGTGGGCCTTGAGCTTGTTGGTACGGCGAACGACCTTGCTGTACACCGCGTGCTTGAAGCGGTCTTCAACGGCGACGACGACGGTCTTATCCATCTTGTCGCTGACGACCAGACCTTCACGCACCTTGCGGTCTGTGCGATCGATGCTGTTTTCACTCATGCTGCACCGCCTTCGTAGGAGGTAATGCCGAGCTCGCGCTCACGCATGATGGTGTAAATCCGCGCGATGTCCTTGCGGACTGAACGCAGACGTCCATGACTTTCAAGCTGACCAGTGGCCGCTTGAAACCTAAGGTTGAACAGTTCTTCCTTTGATTCGCGCAACTTGATGACCAATGCTTCGTCATCGAGATCGCGGATCTCCGTAATACTGGCGTTGACGGCCATTTATGCCTCACCTGCCTCGCGCCGAATAATTCGGCACTTCATCGGAAGCTTGTGCACGGCGCGGGTCAAAGCTTCTTTCGCCACCTTTTCGTTGGGGAAAGACAACTCGAACATCACGCGTCCGGGCTTAACGTTGGCCACCCACCATTCGGGTGAACCCTTACCAGAACCCATGCGGGTTTCAGCAGGCTTCTTGGTCAACGGACGGTCTGGGTAAATAGTGATCCAGACCTTGCCACCACGACGGATGTGACGCGTGATCGCAATACGAGCAGCCTCAATCTGACGGTTGGTGACATAAGCCGGCTCAAGGGCTTGAATGCCCCATTCGCCGAAAACTACGCGAGTACCACCAGAAGCTGCACCGTGACGATCCGGGCGGTGCTGCTTGCGGTACTTCACTTTGCGAGGAATCAACATGTCATGCCCCCTCAGTGGTTTCAGTAACAACAACAGGAGCGGCTTCGGTCACCACTGCTACAGACTCAGCAGATTCCGAGGTGATGACAGGAGCTTCGGCTTCGGCACGGCGTGGACGACCACCGGTGCGAGGAGTCGAGGGACGGCCGCGACTAGCAGCGCGCTCCAAGGCTTCCTTCTGGGCACGCTCGGCACGACCACCGATGAGGTCACCCTTGTAGATCCAGACCTTGACACCAATGCGACCGAAGGTGGTACGCGCCTCGTAGAAGCCGTAGTCAATGTCGGCACGCAGGGTGTGCAGCGGCACACGACCTTCGCGGTAGAACTCCGAGCGTGACATTTCAGCGCCACCCAAACGACCAGACACCTGAACTCGGATGCCCTTGGCACCAGACTTCATGGTCCCCTGCATGGACTTACGCATGGCACGACGGAACGAGACACGGCTGGAGAGTTGCTCAGCAACACCCTGGGCCACAAGTTGTGCGTCAATCTCAGGGTTCTTCACCTCAAGAATGTTCAACTGGACCTGCTTGCCGGTGAGCTTTTCCAGATCGCCACGAATGCGGTCTGCTTCGGCTCCACGACGACCAATGACGATGCCGGGGCGTGCGGTGTGAATGTCCACGCGAACGCGATCACGGGTGCGCTCAATTTCGACGCGAGAAATTCCGGCGCGCTCCATACCCTTAGTCATGAGTTCGCGGATGGCGACGTCTTCCTTGATGTAGTCGCGGTAACGCTGACCGACAGCACTGCTGTCAGCAAACCAACGTGACCGAAACTCGGAAGTAATTCCAAGTCGGAAACCATGGGGATTGACTTTCTGGCCCACTAGTTGGCCCCACCCTTCGATTGATCAACCGAAGCAACAACAACGGTGATGTGGCTGGTGCGCTTACGGATGCGGTACGCACGGCCTTGGGCGCGCGGACGGAAACGCTTCATGGTCGGGCCTTCGTCAACGTAGGCCTGCGACACGATCAGGGTTGCGGGGTTGATGCGCAAGTTGTTCTCTGCGTTGGCCACCGCGCTAGCGAGGACCTTGCCCACGGGCTCGCTTGCAGCCTGAGGGGCGAACCGCAGAATTGCTGCAGCATCGGCCGCCGGAAGGCCACGAATCAGGTCAACGACCCGTCGTGCCTTCATGGGCGTAACGCGGACGTACCGCGCCTGGGCCCTGGCTTCCATGTCTTACTCCTGACTCGTGTGTGAACTGAACTCTTGATGTAAACGCTGTTTAGCGGTTACGAGACTTTCGGTCGTCCTTGATGTGGCCGCGGAAGGTACGGGTGGGAGCAAACTCACCGAGCTTGTGACCAACCATCGATTCCGTGACAAAAACCGGCACGTGCTTGCGACCATCGTGAACGGCCATGGTGTGGCCGAGCATGGCAGGCACGATCATGGAGCGGCGCGACCACGTCTTGATGACGTTCTTCGTGCCAGCCTCGTTCTGAGCGTCGACCTTCTTCATCAGATGGTCGTCGACGAACGGACCCTTTTTCAAACTGCGAGGCATGAACTAGTACTCCTAGCGCTTCTTGTTCGACTTGCGGCGACGGACGATGTACTTGTCACTTGCTTTGTTCTTCTTGCGGGTACGGCCTTCGGCTTGTCCCCAAGGACTCACTGGGTGACGACCACCGGAGGTCTTACCTTCACCACCACCGTGTGGGTGGTCAACCGGGTTCATAGCCACACCACGAACGGTTGGGCGCTTGCCCTTCCAACGCATACGGCCGGCCTTACCCCAGTTGATGTTGGATTGTTCGGCGTTGCCGACTTCTCCCACAGTGGCGCGGTTACGCACATCCACGTTGCGGATTTCGCCAGAGGGCAGACGCAACTGAGCGAAGCGACCTTCCTTGGCGACGAGCTGCACGCTGGCACCAGCTGAACGAGCCAGCTTGGCGCCGCCACCGGGACGCAATTCAATAGCGTGAATCACGGTACCGACGGGGATGTTACGCAAAGGCAAGTTGTTTCCGGGCTTGATGTCGGCGGTGGGACCACTTTCGATCTTGTCGCCTTGAGCCACCTTGTTCGGGGCAATGATGTAACGCTTCTCGCCATCGGCGTAGTGCAGCAAAGCAATACGCGCGGTGCGGTTGGGGTCGTACTCAATGTGAGCAACGGTGGCGGGAACGCCGTCCTTGTCCGCACGACGGAAGTCAATAACACGGTAGGCACGCTTGTGGCCGCCACCTTGGTGACGCGTAGTGATCCGACCGGTGTTGTTACGTCCACCCTTGCTGTGCAGCGGGCGCACCAACGACTTCTCCGGCTGAGACCGCGTGATCTCAGCGAAGTCGGCAACACTCGAGCCACGACGGCCTGGTGTTGTCGGCTTGTACTTACGGATACCCATGGTGTTTTCCCTTAATCGTTAGGTGAGTCGGTCCTTAGGAGACCGGCCCTCCGAAAATGTCGATGCGCTGACCTGGTGTGACACTGACAATCGCGCGCTTAGTAGCTGCACGGCGGCCAAATCCTGACCTCGTACGGATGCGCTTGCCCTGACGGTTGGCAGTGTTAACCGACAAGACAGTGACGTTGAAAACCTGCTCAACGGCGATCTTGATCTGAGTCTTGTTGGCCCGAGGGTCAACCAAGAAGGTGTACTTGTTCTCGTCAAGAAGGCTGTAGCTCTTCTCGGAGACCACGGGCGCAAGCAAAATGTCGCGCGGATCAGCGATTCTCATGCGTCGCTCCCATCAATCTCGGACTCGGATGCGACAGCCTTGACGGACTTGCCGCGAGGTGCGCCATCAAGGAAGGTGTCAATCGACGCCTTGGTGAAGACCACGTCGTCACTGATCAGGACGTCATAGGTGTTCAACTGATCTGGCGTGATCAAGTGAATGTTGACCAGGTTGCGCAATGAACGCCACGAGGTTTCCTCGCTGCGGTCCAAGACAACCAAGATGTTCTTACGCTCGGTCAGGTTGCTGATCGCGCCAAGAGCTTCCTTGGTCGAAGGTGCGCTGCCATCAATGAATGACGTCAGGACGTGAACGCGACCATTACGAGCGCGATCCGACAAAGCGCCACGCAAAGCAGCAGCCTTCATCTTCTTGGGGGTGCGCTGGCTGTAGTCACGAGGCTGAGGTCCGTGCACCACTCCACCACCGGCGAACTGAGGGGCGCGGATCGAACCCTGACGGGCGCGACCAGTTCCCTTCTGTGCGTATGGCTTCTTACCACCACCGCGGACTTCGCCGCGAGTCTTGGTGGCGTGGGTGCCCTGACGAGCAGCAGCCAACTGAGCCACCACCACTTGGTGGATCAACGGAATGTTGACCGTCACATCAAAAATTTCTTCGGGCAGTTCAATGCTGCCCTTGCTCTCGCCCGTGGGGGTGCGCAAGTCAATGCTGGTCATCGTCAGGCTCCCTTCACGGCGTTACGAACCAAGACGAGTCCGCCCTTGGGACCAGGGATTGCACCCTTTACCAAGACCAAGCCCTTTTCGGCGTCGATGGAGTGGACGGTCAGGCTCTGCGTGGTCTGACGATCGCCACCCATACGGCCTGCCATGCGCATACCGCGGAACACGCGACCTGGGGTGGCGCAAGCGCCAATCGAACCAGGCTTGCGGTGGTTGCGGTGGGCACCGTGCGAGGAACTCACACCAGCGAAGCCGTGACGCTTCATTACACCGGCGTAGCCCTTGCCCTTGGTGGTACCGGTGACGTCAACGAGTTGACCGGCTTCAAAAACTTCAGCGGTGATTTCTTGACCCAGCTCGTACTCAGCAGCATCATCGGTGCGCAATTCAACCAAGTGGCGACGAGGCGTAACCCCGGCCTTGGCGAAGTGTCCAGCAGCAGGCTTGTTGACCTTACGTGGGTCAATCGCGCCAAACGCCAGTTGCACAGCTGAGTAACCATCAACGTCAGGGGTACGAACCTGCGTTACAACGCATGGTCCGGCCGCAATGACCGTAACGGGGACGATCTTGTTGTTCTCGTCCCATACCTGGGTCATACCGAGCTTGGTGCCCAGCACTCCCTTGACCTGCCTGCTCATTGTCGTAGTCCCTTAGAGCTTGATCTCGATGTCGACACCAGCCGGAAGGTCGAGACGCATCAGCGAATCAACCGTCTTGGGCGTGGGGTCGAGAATGTCGATGAGACGCTTGTGCGTGCGCATCTCAAAGTGTTCGCGACTGTCCTTGTACTTGTGTGGTGAACGGATCACACAGAACACGTTCTTTTCCGTGGGCAACGGCACCGGGCCGGCAACCTTTGCACCAGTACGCGTCACCGTGTCAACGATTTTGCGCGCTGACGAATCGATGACCTCGTGGTCATAGGCCTTCAACCTGATGCGGATCTTTTGTCCCGCCATGGTGGCTACGTGTCCTTAACTGTGGTCCGGATAGTGCAGGGGGTGGATGGTCCGGGGCGCCAAGTGACTTGGCGCCCCGGAGTCATCACTTGAGGATCTTGGTAACTCGTCCAGCTCCCACGGTGCGGCCACCTTCGCGGATTGCGAAGCGAAGACCGTCCTCCATGGCGATGGGCTGAATCAAAGTGACCGTCATTTCGGTGTCGTCACCAGGCATGACCATCTCTTTGCCACCGGGCAGGTCCACAACACCGGTCACGTCAGTGGTCCGGAAGTAGAACTGTGGGCGGTAGTTGTTGAAGAACGGAGTGTGTCGACCACCCTCGTCCTTCGACAAGATGTAGACCGTGGCTTCGAACTCGGTGTGAGGCGTAACCGAACCAGGCTTACAAAGAACCTGGCCACGCTCGACGTCTTCACGCTTGGTTCCACGCAGCAGGACGCCAACGTTTTCACCAGCTTGACCTTCGTCGAGCAACTTGCGGAACATCTCGATACCGGTAACGGTGCTCTTCTGAGTCTCTTCGCGGATGCCGATGATCTCGACTTCCTCGTTGACCTTGACGATTCCACGCTCGATACGACCGGTGACAACGGTTCCACGACCAGTGATCGTGAAGACGTCTTCAACGGGCATCAAGAAGGGCTTGTCAACGTCGCGCTCGGGGGTCGGGATCGAGTTGTCGACAGCGGTCATCAACTCAATGATCTTCTCGCCCCAGGCAGCGTCGCCTTCAAGAGCCTTGAGGGCCGAAACGCGGATGACAGGGATGTCATCGCCAGGGAATTCGTATTGGTTGAGCAATTCGCGGACTTCGAGTTCCACGAGCTCGAGGATTTCCTCGTCATCAACCATGTCCGACTTGTTCAAGGCAACCACGATCGCGGGGACACCCACCTGGCGGGCCAAGATGACGTGCTCCTTGGTCTGAGGCATGGGGCCGTCGGTTGCTGCAACCACGAGGATTGCGCCGTCCATCTGGGCGGCACCGGTGATCATGTTCTTGATGTAGTCAGCGTGGCCAGGGCAGTCGACGTGTGCGTAGTGACGCGCCTCAGTCTGGTACTCCACGTGAGCAATCGAAATGGTGATACCGCGTTGGCGCTCTTCCGGCGCCTTGTCAATTTGGTCAAACGGCGTGAATGGGTTCACGTCCGGGTACCGGTCATGCAGCACCTTGGTGATCGCTGCGGTAAGAGTGGTCTTACCGTGGTCGATGTGGCCAACGGTGCCGATGTTGACGTGCGGCTTAGTCCGTTCAAACTTTGCCTTCGCCACTGCGTCCTCCTCGGGACTTGATCTTCACGCCGTACGACGTCTGATTGATAGTGCGGGTAGTACAAGTTGAGGCGGGTGCCTCAACCCTTGTTTCCGGGGTTATTCGCCCCGAGCCTTAGCGATGATTTCTAGCGAGACGTTCTTAGGAACTTCTGCGTAGGAATCAAATTGCATGGAGTAACTTGCACGGCCTTGGGTCTTGCTTCGTAGATCTCCCACATAGCCGAACATCTCTGACAGCGGGACAACAGCGGTGACCACGCGTACGCCGGCCCGCTCATCCATCGCCTGAATTTGTCCACGACGCGAGTTGAGGTCACCGATAACTTCACCCATGAAGTCCTCTGGGGTGGTCACCTCGACAGCCATCACGGGTTCCATGATCACTGGGTCTGCGCGACGAGCTGCATCTTTGAACGCCATGGATCCGGCGATCTTGAAGGCAAGTTCTGAAGAGTCAACGTCGTGGTAGGCGCCATCTTGAAGGGTGACCTTGACATCAACCAATGGGTAACCGGCGAGCACACCGAACTCCATGGCTTCCTGGCAACCTTGGTCGACGGATGGGATGTATTCACGAGGAACACGACCACCGGTAACAGCGTTGACGAATTCGTAACCGCCCTCTTCGCCAGCAGGCTCGATGTCGATGATCACGCGCGCGTACTGACCTGAACCACCGGTCTGCTTCTTGTGCGTGTACTCGACCTTGGCCACGGCCTTACGGATCGTCTCGCGGTAAGCAACCTGTGGCTTACCAACGTTGGCTTCGACCTTGAACTCGCGACGCATACGGTCAACGAGGACGTCGAGGTGAAGCTCGCCCATTCCGGCGATGATGGTCTGACCGGTTTCTTCATCGGTGCGGACCTGGAAGGTGGGGTCTTCTTCAGCAAGACGCTGAATAGCCGTACCCAACTTCTCTTGGTCGCCCTTGGTCTTGGGCTCGATCGCCACGTGGATAACCGGGGCTGGGAAGGTCATAGATTCGAGAACAACAGGGTTGCTCGGGTCGCACAAAGTTTCACCAGTGGTGGTGTCCTTGAGTCCCATAACAGCCACGATGTGACCGGCACCCATGCTCGGGATTTCTTCACGCTTGTTGGCGTGCATCTGGTAAATCTTGCCGATGCGCTCCTTGCGGCCCTTCACGCTGTTGAGCACCTGAGTTCCGGATTCGAGAACGCCGGAGTAGATGCGCAAGTAGGTGAGCTTGCCCAAGTGCGGGTCGGTCATGATCTTGAACGCAAGAGCGGCGAAGGGCTCAGACTCTTCTGGCTTGCGCTCGATGATGACTTCTTCGTCGTTGACCTTGTGGCCTTCGACGGCACCAATGTCGAGTGGGGAAGGAAGGTAGCGAACCACGGCGTCGAGCATGGGCTGAACACCCTTGTTCTTAAACGCGGTGCCGCACAGAACGGGGTTGAGCTTGTTGCCCAAGGTTGCGCGACGAATCGCAGCAATCAGATCGGCTTCAGCCGGCTCGGCACCATCAAGCTCAAGGAACAATTCAGCAAACTCGTCATCTGCGTCAGCCAAGGTCTCGATGAGCAATTCGCGACCTTGAGCAGCTTCATCAGCCAGGTCTGCGGGGATCTCTTCGACTGCATAGTCTTCACCGAGCTTGGTTTCACCGCGCCAGGTCAACGCCTTCATGCCGACCAGGTCAACCACGCCCACGAAGTCGCCTTCAGCGCCAATGGGGACCTGCAGGACCAACGGGGTGGCGTTCAGTCGGGAAACAATCATGTCCACGCAGCGCTGGAATTCAGCACCCGTGCGGTCCAACTTGTTCACAAAGCAAATGCGGGGGACGTCGTACTTGTCAGCTTGGCGCCACACGGTCTCTGACTGTGGTTCCACACCAGCTACACCATCAAAAACGGCCACGGCTCCGTCGAGGACGCGAAGCGAGCGCTCCACTTCCACCGTGAAGTCCACGTGGCCGGGGGTGTCAATGATGTTAATGACGTGGTCATCCCACTGACAGGTTGTGGCAGCGGAGGTGATGGTGATTCCGCGCTCTTGTTCCTGCTCCATCCAGTCCATGGTGGCTGCGCCATCGTGAACTTCACCGATCTTGTAGTTGATACCGGTGTAAAAAAGAATGCGCTCAGTCGTGGTGGTTTTGCCCGCGTCGATATGCGCCATGATCCCGATGTTGCGAACCATGGAGAGGTCGATAGCGGTTGACGTAGTCACGCGTTCGTCTCCTTGACTGAGTACTTAACTAACTAATGGATAGGGGAAGGAATTACCAGCGGTAGTGAGCAAAGGCCTTGTTGGACTCAGCCATCTTGTGCGTGTCTTCACGCTTCTTGACACTGGCGCCGAGTCCATTGCTCGCGTCAAGAATTTCGTTCATCAAACGTTCGGTCATCGTCTTTTCACGACGTGCGCGTGAGTAGTTGATCAACCAACGAAGAGCAAGGGTGGTGCTGCGGCCGGCCTTGACTTCAACCGGAACCTGGTAGGTGGCGCCACCAACACGACGGCTACGCACTTCCAAGGTGGGCTTGACGTTGTCAAGAGCACGCTTCAGCGTCACAACCGGATCAGTACCGGTCTTTTCGCGGCAGCCTTCAAGGGCGCCGTACACGATGGCTTCAGCTGTTGACTTCTTGCCATCGAGCAAAATCTTGTTGACCAACTGCGTAACCAGCGTTGACTGGAATACGGGGTCGATGATGATGGGGCGCTTGGGAGCTGGACCCTTACGTGGCATTAGCCCTTCTCCTTCTTCGCGCCGTAGCGACTACGCGCTTGCTTACGGTTCTTCACACCTTGGGTGTCGAGTGATCCACGCACAACCTTGTAGCGGACACCAGGAAGGTCCTTCACACGACCACCGCGAACCAACACGATGGAGTGTTCTTGCAAGTTGTGACCAACACCAGGAATGTAAGCAGTGACTTCAACTCCACTGGACAAACGCACACGTGCGACCTTGCGCAACGCGGAGTTCGGCTTCTTAGGAGTCGTCGTGTAGACACGGGTGCACACACCACGACGCTGAGGGCTGCCCTTAAGCGCGGGTGTTTTGGTCTTTGAGACCTTGTCCTGCCGGCCCTTGCGGACTAGCTGTTGGATCGTTGGCACCGATGTTGTCCTTTTCGTGAAGTGCTGCACTTGGTGTTCGGTGTGCTTGCTTTGCCTCGTTCCCTCCGGCCCACGCGGTCGGGTGTGTCGGAATGCGCGAACGCACACCAACTCATCCAATACACAGGAGAGGTATTGCGAATCAGAGGCGGGTTGCGGGGAAGCCCACGTCGCTGCTGACTTGCAATTCTGATGCGACCAAACCCTCAAAAGGGCACTTTCACATCAGCGGTCCCGAGGCATCTCAGGCACGGCGGTGAACTGTACCGGAGTGCACTTAACGGGGTCCGAGGCGGGGGTCAATTAAGGGGATTTGGTCCCCTTTCGCCGTCCGCCCTCCCGGTCCATCGATCGCGATAGCCAACCGGTGAGCCCGCTGGTTATCCCCAGGTCAATACCTAGGGCAAATAGGGACAAAAGGGACAGGCTGGCTGCCTAGCGGCCGGATCAGGAGCGGGCCAGCACCTGCATCAAGTCCTGCCAAGCCGTAACGAAGGCCTGGGCGCCTTGCTCCTGCAGCTCCACACCCAGCGCCGGGACGTCAATCCCCTGCTCAGCAAAGGCCGCCAAGAGCGCCTCGCTACTACCGCCTGATCCATCGAGGATGCGCCCGACCCGACCGTGATCGGCAAAGGCCTGGAGCGTGGCATCGGGCATGGTGTTGATGGTGTTGGGCGCAATCAGCCCTTCGACGTACACGGTGTCCGATGCCGAGGGGTCCTTGGTGGATGTGCTGGCAAAGAGCAGGCGTTGTGGCCGACCGCCAGAGGTAGCGATGGTCTGTTGCGTCGTGTCGTTGAGCATGTGGACGTACGCGTGGTGAACGCTCTCCCCCACAGCCAAAGCCAACTTTCCTGTGAGTTCGGCTGGCACTCGGCCAACCACTGCTGCATCCCATCGCGAGATGAACACCGAAGCAACCGATGCCACGTCGGCATTCAACCCATCCGCGATTCGGCGCATGATGCCGCGTTGATAAGCCGCTACGCAATCGAGGTACTGCTGTAACGAAAACAACAACGTGACGTTGACCGGAATGCCTCGGTAAATGGCTTCCTCTACGGCTGGAAGCCCTTGTGGCGTACCGGGAATCTTGATGAAGACATTGGGGCGAGCCAACCGCTGGTGCACCTCAACTGCTGCCTCAATCGTGCTCTGTGCGTCATAGGCCAACAACGGTGATACTTCAAGCGAGACCCATCCGTCGACACCGTCGGTGCGTGCATGCACATCGGCGAACACATCCGCAGCTGCTTGCAAATCCTCGATAGCCAGCTGCATGAACAACTCTTCTGGCGACGAAGTTTTGGCAGCAGCAATGGCTGTCTGGTAATCAGAAGTTTCGGTAAAGGCTTTTTGGAAAATTGAAGGGTTGGACGTCAACCCGGTCACTGACAACTCATCCACGTAGCGCTGCAGCTCACCCGAGCCGAGCATTCCTCGCGTGATGTTGTCGAGCCAAATACTTTGACCGGCGTTCTGCAGGGACTGAGTAGGGCGCATGTCCGACAGGCTACCGATGAGTCGGGGATCTAGGTGCAGGCCTCAGTACGATCAACTCACCTGCCCACTCGCGCCAAGGACACCGATGAACCCATCCGACATTGAAAAGCAGGCTGCTGCCGTAGCCGCTGCCGAGCTCGTCGAAAGCGGCATGAAGCTGGGATTAGGCACCGGATCCACGGTCGCGTTCTTGCTTCAAGCCTTGGCAGATCGCGCCATTGATGTCGAGTGCGTCTCCACATCGCCCCAAACCGAAAAGATCGCTCGAGAGCTGGGACTGAACGTTTCTTCTTTCGCCGGCCTCGATGGGGTCGCTCATCTGGACATGGCCATCGATGGTGCTGACCAAGTTGATCCGGCTGGCTGGATCATCAAAGGTGGCGGCGCTGCTCATACGCGGGAAAAGTGTGTGGCGGCAGCGGCCGACCGATTCATCGTCATCGTGTCCAGCGAAAAACTCGTTCCTGCGCTCAGCGCCCCATTGCCGTTGGAACTCTTGGACTACGGCTTGGCGGCGACCTTGCGGGCCTTAGGAACGGTCTCCTTACGCGATGTACCCCGCAGTCCTGATGGTGGAGTCATCGCCGACTGGCTGGGATCGCTCGATGACCCGGCTTCTTTGGCCGCTCGACTATCGGCCACTCCTGGCGTGATTGATCACGGACTGTTTAGCCCAGACATGACGGAGCGCGTGGTAGTTGCCGAAGGCACCACCACGCGCCACATCATGATTAACGCTTAGTTACTACCGCGGAAACTGAAACTCATCCAGCGGTACGGCTTCACCTGATCCGCGACCGAAGTTCGAGTAGTCGTAATCAGCGAAGTTCTGCATCACTGAGTAGACCGCATTCTTGGCTTCCTCAGTTGGCTCGACCTTCACATCGCGGTAACGCTGCAATCCGGTGCCAGCTGGGATCAGCTTGCCCAAGATCACGTTTTCCTTCAGACCAACCAGCGGGTCAGACTTGGCGTTGATCGCCGCGTCGGTGAGCACGCGAGTGGTCTCTTGGAAGGAAGCCGCTGACAACCATGATTCGGTGGCCAGTGATGCCTTGGTGATACCCATGAGCTCGGGACGACCCGAGGCAGGAGTTCCGCCGTCAGCAACCACAGCACGGTTGACCCGCTCAAAGGCAGCGCGCTCAACGAGTTCACCCGGCAGGTACTCGGTGCTTCCACCTTCGATGATCGTGATGCGACGCAACATTTGACGCACGATGACTTCAATGTGCTTGTCGTGAATCGATACACCCTGTGAGCGGTACACCTCTTGCACTTCAGCAGCCAAGTGCAGTTGAACTTCACGCATACCTTGAATACGCAGAACCTGCTTGGGGTCCTTGGCACCAACGATAAGCAGTTCACCAACATCCACGTGAGCGCCATCGGCGACCAAGAGGCGGGCACGGCGCGAGGTGATGTGCTCGATCTCTTCCGAACCATCATCAGGAACGATCGTGATCTTGCGGGTGCGCTCGAGTTCTTCGATGCGCACGCGGCCAGCAACTTCACTGATCGGTGCCACACCACGAGGGGTGCGAGCTTCAAACAGCTCCACCACTCGAGGCAGACCGTGCGTGATGTCTTCACCAGCCACACCACCGGTGTGGAAGGTACGCATCGTCAGCTGGGTACCGGGCTCGCCAATGGATTGGGCGGCGATGATGCCAACGGCTTCACCCACGTCCACCAACTTGCCGGTGGCCAACGAACGGCCGTAGCAACGTGCACAGATACCGATTTCGGCTTCACAGGTCAGCACCGAGCGAGCACGGACCTCGGTCACACCCTTGGCAACCAACTCGGCCAGCAACGGTGCGGACAGGTCCTCGCCGGCCTTGGCCAACGTGGTGCGCTCGACCTTGACATCTTCGGCCAACCAGCGACCGACGACCGAGGATTCGAGGTTCTCGATCTCGCGAACGACGCCGTCCTTGCCAACTTCAGCAATCGGCAACTTCAGGCCACGCTCTGAACCACAGTCATCTTCGCGAACGATCACGTCTTGTGAAACGTCGACCAAACGACGGGTCAGGTAACCGGAGTCGGCCGTACGCAACGCGGTGTCGGCCAGACCCTTACGGGCACCGTGGGTCGAGATGAAGTACTCGAGCACCGACAGGCCTTCACGGAAGTTGGCCTTAATCGGACGCGGGATGATTTCACCCTTGGGGTTAGCCACCAGTCCACGCATACCGGCGATCTGACGCACCTGCATCATGTTTCCGCGAGCACCAGAGTTGACCATCATCCACACCGGGTTGGTGGCGGAACGCTTGAAGTTTTCTTCCATGGCGGTCGAAACTTCGTTGGTGGCACGCGTCCAGATTTCGATGAGTTCCTGACGGCGCTCATCGTCACTGATCAAACCGCGGGAGTACTGCTTTTCGACCTTGTCGGCTTCGACTTCGTGCGCTTCCAAAATTCCGGCCTTGGCCGTCGGAGCAACCACGTCATCAATCGAAATGGTGACACCCGAGCGGGTAGCCCAGTGGAAGCCGATGCTCTTGAGTGCATCCAAGGTCGCAGCAACCTGTGACTTGGCGTAGCGCTCACACAGCTCGTTCACGATGGCGCCGAGCTTCTTCTTGTCGACCACACCATCGAAGTAGGGGAAGTCGGCGGGAAGGGTTTCGTTGAACAACGCGCGACCAAGCGTGGTCTCGATGCGCAATGGCTGACCCGGCTCCCAGCCCTCAGGAGCAGTTGCACCCACGGCAGGAACAGCGTCATCAAAGCGGATGTGAACGCGCGCTTGAAGGTCAAGGTCGCCGCGGTCGTAGGCCATGATGGCTTCGGACACGGTGCCGAAGGCACGACCGGTACCAGGAGCGTTCTCCTTTTCACCGGTCAGGAAGTAGATGCCCAGCACCATGTCCTGCGTCGGTGAGGTAATCGGACGACCGTTAGCCGGCGACAAAATGTTGTTGCTCGAGAGCATCAAGATGCGTGCCTCGGCCTGAGCCTCAGCTGACAACGGAAGGTGCACCGCCATCTGGTCACCGTCGAAGTCGGCGTTGAAGGCAGTACAGACCAAGGGGTGGATCTGAATGGCCTTACCTTCAACCAACTGCGGTTCGAATGCCTGAATACCCAAGCGGTGCAGCGTAGGTGCACGGTTCAACAGCACTGGGTGCTCAGCGATGATCTCTTCGAGAACGTCCCACACGACCGGACGTGCACGCTCAACCATGCGCTTGGCGCTCTTGATGTTCTGGGCGTGGTTGAGGTCAACCAAGCGCTTCATCACGAACGGCTTGAACAGTTCCAAGGCCATCTGCTTAGGCAGACCACACTGGTGCAGCTTGAGCTGAGGACCAACCACGATGACCGAACGGCCGGAGTAGTCCACGCGCTTTCCGAGCAGGTTCTGACGGAAACGACCCTGCTTGCCCTTGAGCATGTCGGAGAGCGACTTCAGCGGGCGGTTGCCCGGTCCAGTGACCGGACGGCCACGACGACCGTTGTCGAACAATGCGTCAACCGCTTCTTGCAGCATGCGCTTTTCGTTGTTCACGATGATCTCGGGGGCTCCGAGGTCAAGCAGACGCTTCAAGCGGTTGTTGCGGTTGATCACACGACGGTAGAGGTCGTTGAGGTCAGAGGTGGCAAAACGTCCACCATCAAGTTGCACCATCGGACGCAGGTCCGGCGGGATGACAGGAACGCAGTCCAAGACCATTCCGGCCGGGCTGTTAGTCGTGGTCAAGAAAGCGGTAACGACCTTGAGGCGCTTGAGGGCACGGGTCTTCTTTTGTCCCTTGCCGTTCTGCACGATGTCGCGGAGCTTCTCAGATTCGGCTTCCAGGTCAAAGGTTTCGAGGCGACGCTGGATCGCTGCGGCACCCATGCCACCTTCGAAGTAACGACCAAAGCGATCGCGCATTTCGCGATACAACATTTCGTCGCCTTCGAGGTCTTGAACCTTCAAGGTCTTGAAGCGGTCAAAAACGCGATCAATACGGTCGATCTCGTTGTCGGCACGACGACGAACTGCAGCCATCTCGCGCTCAGCACCTTCGCGCACCTTGCGGCGAACGTCGGCCTTGGCGCCTTCGGCTTCCAACTCAGCAAGGTCGGATTCGAGCTTCTTCGAACGCTCGTTGATGTCGACATCGCGCTGCTTGGCGATCTTTTCCTTCTCGAGCGCGATCTTCTTCTCGTGGTTAGGAAGATCCTCGTGACGAGCGTCTTCGTCCACGCTGGTGATCATGTAAGCCGCGAAGTAGATGACCTTTTCCAAGTCCTTAGGAGCAAGGTCGAGGAGGTAACCCAAACGCGAAGGAACACCCTTGAAGTACCAGATGTGAGTTACTGGAGCAGCAAGTTCGATGTGGCCCATGCGCTCACGACGAACCTTGGCTCGGGTGACTTCAACACCGCAACGCTCACAGATGATGCCCTTGAAGCGCACTCGCTTGTACTTACCGCAGTAGCACTCCCAGTCGCGAGTCGGTCCGAAGATCTTCTCGCAGAACAAGCCGTCCTTCTCAGGCTTGAGGGTGCGGTAGTTAATGGTCTCAGGCTTCTTAACTTCGCCATGCGACCACAAGCGGATGTCATCGGCAGTAGCTAGGCCGATGCGCAGCTCGTCGAAGAAGTTGACGTCAAGCACGTGGATCCTTCTTTCTTTTGTCTTTGGGGGTGTAAGGCGATGGCGGGGCCGGCCTTACACCTCCTCGACGCTGCTGGGCTCGCGACGGGAAAGGTCAATGCCGAGTTCTTCGGCTGCACGGAAGACGTCGTCGTCTGTGTCACGCATCTCGATGGACTGTCCGTCGCTGGACAGCACCTCGACGTTGAGTGCGAGCGACTGCATTTCCTTGACCAACACCTTGAATGACTCAGGGATGCCAGGTTCTGGAATGTTTTCGCCCTTGACGATGGCTTCGTAAACCTTGACGCGTCCAAGGACGTCGTCGGACTTGATCGTGAGAAGTTCCTGAAGTGCGTAAGCAGCTCCATAGGCCTCAAGCGCCCACACTTCCATCTCACCAAAGCGCTGACCACCGAACTGTGCCTTACCACCCAGCGGCTGCTGCGTGATCATGGAGTACGGGCCGGTTGAACGAGCGTGAATCTTGTCGTCAACCAAGTGGAGCAGCTTCAAGATGTAGATGTAACCAACGGAAATCGGAGCCTTGAAGGGCTCGCCGCTACGACCATCGAACAACATGGCCTTACCGGATCCGTCAATCATGTGTTCGCCATCGCGGTTAGCGATCGTGGAAGCAAGAAGTCCAGTGATCTCTTCTTCCCGAGCACCGTCGAAGACTGGCGTGGCCACGTTGGTGCCAGGAGCACCTTCGGCAGCACCAATGTCGACCAAGCGGTTCTGCCACTCGCCCTCGGATGCTTCGACCTTCCAGCCAGTCTTAGCAACCCAACCCAAGTGGGTTTCCAAAACCTGACCGACGTTCATACGCCCAGGAACACCCAGTGGGTTCAAGACGATGTCGACGGGGGTTCCATCAGCCAAGAACGGCATGTCTTCAGCGGGCAGGATCTTGGAGATAACACCCTTGTTGCCGTGGCGGCCAGCAAGCTTGTCACCATCTTGGATCTTGCGCTTCTGCGCGATGTAAACGCGGACCAGTTGGTTTACGCCCGGTGGCAGTTCATCGCCGTTCTCGTGATCAAACACGCGAATGTCAATGATCTTGCCGGACTCACCGTGCGGAACCTTCAACGAGGTGTCGCGAACTTCACGGGCCTTCTCACCAAAGATGGCACGCAACAAACGCTCTTCTGGCGTGAGCTCGGTTTCACCCTTAGGTGTGACCTTGCCGACCAAAACGTCACCTGGAACAACTTCGGCGCCGACGCGGATGATTCCACGCTCGTCGAGGTCCTTGAGAATTTCTTCGGAGACGTTAGGGATGTCTCGCGTGATTTCCTCTGGGCCCAACTTGGTGTCGCGGGCATCGATTTCGTATTCCTCAATGTGAATTGAAGAAAGGACGTCGTCTTGGACCAAGCGCTGGTTCAAGATGATGGCGTCTTCGTAGTTGTGACCTTCCCACGGCATGAATGCCACGAGCAGGTTCTTACCAAGAGCCATTTCGCCGTTATCGGTGCACGGACCGTCAGCAATGATCTGGCCAGATTCGATGCGATCGCCTTCAGAGACGATGACCTTCTGGTTGTAGCTCGTGCCCTGGTTCGAGCGACGGAACTTCGCCAACTTGTAGGTCGTGTAGGTGGCGTCGTCATTAGCAATTTCAATGTGGTCAGCGCTGACTTCAGCAACAACACCACTTGAGGTAGCAATGACAACGTCGCCAGCATCCTTAGCCGCGCGGTATTCCATACCGGTTCCGACCAACGGGGATTCGGCACGCAACAAAGGCACTGACTGACGCATCATGTTTGATCCCATGAGCGCACGGTTTGCATCGTCGTGCTCAAGGAACGGAATCATCGCGGTGGCAACGGACACCATCTGACGAGGTGAAACGTCCATGTAGTCCACGTCGTTGGGCTCGATGTACTCGACTTCGCCACCCTTACGACGAACCAAGACGCGGTCCT